>NZ_JBDPMD010000061.1:0-50087 GCF_039871875.1 Sphaerisporangium sp. B11E5
GTGTGGGCAGTGGCGCGGCAGGACGGGCGGTGGAGCCCGTGGCGGACGGGGGCTTTCCTGGTGGGGGCGGGGGTGCTGGGGCTGGGGGTCGCGGGGCCGGTGGCGGAGGCGGCGGCGGACTTCCGGGGGCACATGGTGCAGCACCTGCTGATCGGGATGTTCGCGCCGCTGGGGCTGGTGCTGGGGGCGCCGGTGACCTTGCTGCTGCGGTCGGTGCCGGTGGGGGTGGGGAGGCGGGTCGGGGGGGTGGTGCGGTCCCGGGTGTGTCACCTGCTCGCGAACCCGTGGACGGCGCTGGTGCTCAGCGTGGGGGGCATGGTGGTGCTGTACTGCACGCCGCTGTACCGGGTGGTGTCGGGGTCGGCGGTGCTCCACCATCTGGTGCACCTGCACTTCCTGCTGGCGGGGTACCTGTACGCCTGGGTGATCGCCGGGCCTGACCCGGCGCCGCGGCGGCCGGGGGTGCCGCACCGCCTGGTGGTGCTCGGGGTCGCGGTGGCCGTGCACGCCTCGTTGTCGCAGCTCATGTACGCAGGGCTGCTCGTGGACGTGCCGGCGCCTCCGGAGCAGCGGCGGGGGGCGGCCGAGTTGATGTACTACGGCGGGGACGTCGCCGAGCTGCTGCTGGCCTTCGCGCTGGTCGCCACCTGGCGGCCGGTCCGGCGTCCCGGGCTCGGCGGCAAGGCGGGCGTGGTCGGCCGTTGAGCGCGGGCAGGACGCGACGGCGTTCCCGATCCGGTTCGCGCGGGAGGTGGTCCCTCAGAGCTGTCGTCCGCCTGCGGCGTCGGCGAGGGTCGATCGGGCCTGGCGGACGATGGCCTCGTCCACGAAACGGCCGTCGGGGAGGACGGTGGCGCCGGAGCCGGAGGCGGTGAGGACGGCCTCGGCGGCGGCGATCTCGGGGGCGGTGGGGCGGTAGGCGGCCACGATGACGGGGAGTTGTGCGGGGTGGATGGCGGCCCGGCCGCGGAAACCCATGGCGCGGCCGAGGCGGCAGGAGGCGGCGAGGCCGTCCAGGTCGCGGAAGTCGGTGTAGACGGACTGGGCGGGGGCGGGCAGGCCGGCGGCCTTGGCGGCGACCACGATGCGGGACCGTGCCCAGGCGAGGCCCGTCTCGTCCCGTACGCCCAGCTCGGCCCGCAGGTCGGCCTCCCCGAGGCCGATGGACGCCACCGACGGGTGCGCGGTGGCGATCTCGTAGGCCCGTTCAAGGCCGACGGCCGACTCGACGAGCGGGTGCAGCGGCACGCCGGGCACGGCGTCCGCGACGGCCATGATCAGGGCGGGCGACTCGGCCTTCGGCAGGCGCAGCCCCGCGCTCCCCGCCGCCACCGCGGCGAGGGCCCGCAGGTCGGCCCGGCCCCAGGCGGTCCGTACGTCGTTCACCCGCACCTGCACCCGCGCCAAGGTGCCGTCCCCGTCCTGCCGTCGCGGCGCGGGCACATGACCGGCAGGCGCACCGGCGGGGTCGCGGGGGCGCTCCCCCTGCCGTAACGACGTCAGCAACGCGACCACGCCCGCGCGTGCGGCGTCCTTGGCGGCGGAGGCGACGGCGTCCTCCAGGTCGACGACGATCACGTCGGACGGGCCGGCGAGGGCCTTGGCGATCAGGTCGGGGCGGTCGGCGGGGGTGTAGAGCAAGGTGAGCATTCAGATCACGCCCTTGGCGCGCAGGGAGTCGAGGTCGGCGGGGGTGAGGCCGAGGGTGGTCAGGACGGCGGCGGTGTCGGAGCCGTGGGGGCGGCCCGGCCAGTTGATCCGGCCGGGGGTGGCGGACAGGCGGAACATGACGTTCTGCATGCGCATCGGCCCGAGGTCGGGATCCGTGACAGTGGTGACGGCGTCGAGGGCGCTGAGCTGCGGGTCCGTCATGACGTCGCGGACGTCGTAGATCGGCGCGACGGCGGCCTCGGCCTTCTCGAACGCCTCCAGCACCTCGTCGCGGGTCCGGGCGCCCACCCAGGCGGCGACGGCGGCGTCCAGCTCGTCGGCGTGCTCGGCCCGCCCGGCGCCGGTGGCGAACCACGGCCGCCCGGCCAGGTCGGGGCGGCCGACCAGGCGCATGACGCGCTCGGCGATGCTCTGCGCCGAGGTGGACACCGCGACCCACGTGCCGTCCGCGCAGCGGTAGGTGTTGCGCGGCGCGTTGTTGACGGAACGGTTGCCGGTGCGTGGCGGCACCACGCCGAGCCGGTCGTAGACGGTGGGCTGCGCGCCGAGCACGGTCAAGATGGGTTCGACGATCGACATGTCGACCACCTGCCCGGAGCCGGTCGTCTCCCGGGCCCGCAGCGCGGTCATCACCGCGTACGCCGTCGCCAGCGCGCAGATGCCGTCGGCCAGGCCGAACGGCGGCAGCGTGGGCGGGCCGTCCGGCTCACCGGTCATCGCGGCGAACCCGCTCATCGCCTCGGCGAGCGTGCCGAAGCCGGGGCGGCGGGCGTACGGCCCGAACTGCCCGAAGCCGGTGACCCGGGCCAGCACCAGGCCGGGGCTGGCGGCGCGCAGCCGGTCGTAGGAGAGGTTCCAGCGCTCCAGCGTGCCGGGCCTGAAGTTCTCGATGACGACGTCGGCGTCCGCGGCCAGCCGCACCAGCAGGTCCTGTCCCTCGCGGGCGGACAGGTTCAGCGTCATGGTGCGTTTGTTGCGGGCGAGCATCTTCCACCACAGGCCGCCCGGCCCGTGGCCGCGGGACGGGTCAGGTCTGGCGGGGTGCTCCACCTTGATGACGTCCGCCCCGAAGTCCCCGAGCAGCATCGCCGCCATCGGCCCGGCGAACAGCGTCGCCAGGTCCAGGACCCGGATGCCGTCCAGAGCGCCTTCCATGTGTTCCCCCGTTCATCGCAGCGCGGCGTCGATCTCCGCCCGGGCAGGCATCGACGTGCCGGCCCCGGGTCGCCGCACCGACAGGGCCGCCGCCGTGGCCGCGAACCGAAGCGCCTCGGGGGCCGGGCGGCCTTCGGCACGGGCGACGGCGAGCGCGCCGGCGAAGGCGTCCCCGGCCGCCGTGGTGTCCACCGCCCGGACCGGCACGGCGGGGACGTGCAGCCGCTCCCCCGTCCGCGATCCGTATCGTGCCCCCTGCGCGCCCAGAGTGATCACCGCTTCTGGCACGAGTTCCAGCAGCGCCTCCAGGGCCTCGCCCGGGTCGGCGTGGCCGGTGATGGCGGCGGCCTCGTGCTCGTTCGGCACGATCAGGCCGACGGCGGCGAGCAGTTCCGGCGGCAGTTCGGCGGCGGGGGCCGGGGTGAGCACGACGGGCACCGTGGCGGCGCGGGCGGCGGCGACCACGGCCTCCATGGGCAGTTCGAGCTGGAGCAGCAGGGCGTCGGAGCGCGCGATGACGTCGAGGTCCTCCGCGGTGGGCCCGGTGACGGTGCCGTTGGCGCCGGGGATGACGACGATCGAGTTGCCGCCGTCGTCGTCCACCACGATGTGCGCGATGCCCGACGACCCGGGCACCACCCGCAGCCGCGACACGTCCACCCCGGCCCCGGCCAGCGCGCCGCGCAGCACCGGGCCGAACGCGTCGTCGCCCACGGCCCCGATGAACGCGGCGCCCGCGCCGGACGCCCTGGCCGCCGCGACGGCCTGGTTGGCGCCCTTGCCGCCGGGGACGGTGGCGAACGACCGGCCGGTCACCGTCTCCCCCCGCCTGGGGGCCACCGGGGTGTACGCCACCAGGTCCATGTTCGCGCTGCCGAACACCGAGATCACGTCCGCCTCCTCCACGCCGGGCCAGGGCGGGCCCGGCCCCGTGAGGCCCGGTCCCCCGCTGATCCTGCCGCACGGGGTGGGGCCGCTCAGTGGGTGTGCGGGGCCACCGTGGGGGCGGGGTTGGCACGCAGCCACGCGAGGCGGTCGCGGCTCTCGTCGTCCATGGGTGTGTAGACGACCACGCGGGCCTCAGCCGGCGAGGACAGCGCCATGCTGGTGGACATCGTGCGCACCAGGCCGGTGCCGGTGGGCTGGAAGATCTTCATCCGGGAGCCGGGGCGGGCCACCTCGTGCTCGGCCCACATGCGGGCGAAGTCGGGGCTGGCCGCGGACAGGGCGCGCACGAACTCCTCCCAGTACGGCTCGCCGAGGTGCCGCACGAACGACGCGCGCAGCGTGGCGACCATCAGCGGGCGTTCCTGCTCGGCGTCGAGCAGGGGGTGGCAGCACGGCGGGCACATGAAGCACTGCCAGATCGCGTTGCGCCGGGGCAGGTCCTCGGTGACCATCGCCGGGAACAGCAGGGCGTACGAGGCGTTCCAGGCGAGCAGGTCGTACCGGCCGTTGTACACGCAGGCGGGCATCGGATCCAGGCTGTGCAGGATCTGGCGCACCTCGGAGGTGAGCTCCTCGCCGGACTCGTGCTGCGGCACCTCGGGCACGTCGGCCAGGCGGTACAGGTGCTCGCGCTCGGCGGCGTCCAGGCGCAGCGTGCGGGCGACGGCGTCGAGCACCTGCACGCTGGCGTTGATGCGGCGGCCCTGCTCCAGCCAGGTGTACCAGGTGACCCCGACCCCGGCGAGCTGCGCGACCTCCTCGCGCCGCAGCCCCGGGGTGCGGCGGCGCGGCCCCGGCGGCAGCCCCACGTCGCCGGGCGTGATGCGGGCGCGGCGGCTGCGCAGGAACGCGGCCAGCTCGGCGCGCCGGGGCGGGGTCGTGGTCACGCGGTGTACACCGGTCATGCTTCGCATACTTCCAAGTGAGCGGGCATCGTGCCAGGTGGTGGCGGTACCAGGATAAGCAGGCTCTCACCACCCGTATCCGCCGCGGACCACGATGGCCGGCGTGACCATAACCGCTCCACCCGTGAACCACCGGGCCGCGCGCACATCCGGCGGGGTGCTCGCCGTCGTGCTCGCCGGCCAGTTCATGGCGATTCTGGACGTCTCCATCGTCAACGTCGCCGCCCCCACCGTCCGCGCCGGCCTGGAGGCGTCCGGCTCGGGCCTCCAGCTCATCATCTCCGGGTACACCGTCGCGTACGCCATGCTGCTCATCACCGGCGCCCGGCTCGGCGGGCTGCGCGGGGCGCGGCGCGTGTTCCTGCTCGGCCTCGCCGTCTTCACCGCCGCGTCGCTGGCCTGCGGCCTCGCGTGGTCGGAGGCCGCGCTCATCGTGTTCCGCCTGGTCCAGGGGGCCGGGGCGGCGCTCATGGTGCCGCAGGTGCTGAGCGTCATCCAGTTGCGGTTCGAGGGCGCGGCGCGGGCCCGGGCGCTGAGCGCCTACTCGGCCGTGCTCGCGGGCGGGATCGTGGCCGGGCAGGTGCTCGGCGGGGCCCTGGTGAGCGCCGACCTGTTCGGCTCGTCCTGGCGGCCGGTGTTCCTGGTGAACGTGCCGATCGGCCTCGTGCTGCTGGCGTACGGGGCGCGGCTGCTGCCCCGCGACCACGTGCCGCGCCACCAGGGGGTGGACGTGCCGGGACTGGTCACCCTGTCGGCGGCGGTGTGCCTGATCGTGGTGCCGCTGGTGCTCGGGCACGAACGGCACTGGCCGCTGTGGGGCTGGACGTCGATGGCGGCCGGCGTGGTGCTCGCCGGGGTGTTCACGCTGGTGGAGCGGCGGGCCCGGCACCCGCTGATCTCCGGCCGGCTGCTGCGGGCCCCTGGGCTGTCGCTCGCCACGCTCGGCGTCTTCGCGGCCATGCTCACCTGGGGCGGGTTCCTGTTCGCCCTGGGGCTGTATCTCCAGGGTGCGCTCGGGGACGGCCCGATGCGGGCCGGGCTGACCTTCGCGTCCGGCGCGGCCGGGTTCGCCGGGATCAGCCTGACGTGGCAGCGGCTGCCCGCCCGGCTGCACCGGGCGCTGATCCCGGCGGGCTTCGTGCTGGCCGCCGCCGGATACCTCGGCATCGGCGGGGTGCTCGCCGGGGGCGGGCACGGCGAGCCGTACCTGGAGATCCTGCTCCTCGTCGCCGGGGCCGGGCTCGGCGCCGCCTACAGCCCGCTGTTCACCGTGGCGCTGGCCCGGGTGGCCCCCGCGGACGCGCCGGACGCGAGCGGCCTGCTGGCCACCACGCTGCAGCTCGGGCAGGTGGTGGGGGTGGCGACGTTCGGCAGCCTGTTCCTCGGGCTCGGCGCGACCCCGCACGCGCTCGCCGTCACCCAGGTGGCGCTGACCGTGCCGGCGCTGATCGGCGCGGGCCTCGCCCTGCCGCTGCTGCGCCGCTGACGCCGGTCACCACGCGCGGCGCCAGATGTCGATGGTGAGGACCGGGCGCATGCCCGCCGACAGGTAGAGGTCCAGCGCCGGGGAGGTGTTGGCCGAGTCCACGTGCAGGTAGGTGGCCGCCCGGCCCTTGGCGGCGTCCACCGCGAAGGCGTGCCGCAGCAGCAGGCGGCCGAGGCCCCGGCCGCGGAACTCGGGCAGCACCGCCAGCACGCGGACGTACCCGGAGTTCTCGTCGGAGACGAACATGTCGGAACCGAGCAGCATGCCGGCGGGTGTGCCGTCGACCGTGACCAGCAGGAGTTGCCCCCAGTCGTGCGTGCTGGACGCCTCGAACTCCGCGCGCCACCCGTCGTAGTCGCGGGCCACGAAGCCGAAGTGCTCCGCGAAGCCCTTCTGGTGCACCTGGTGCGCCGCCCTGAGGAGGTGCTCGGCCTCGGCGGCCCGGCGCACCTCGACGCCGTGCGGCGGACGGGGGGCGTCCACCGCGCCGTCGTGGTCGACGCGCAGGCGGTGGAAGCTGCGCTCGGCGGCGAAACCGTGCCGCTCGGCCAGCTCACGCTTGCGGGTGTCCCGCGGGTAGAGGCCGACGTCGGCCACGGCGCGCGGCGCGGCCGCCTCGTCGGCGATCTCGCGTA
Source organism: Sphaerisporangium sp. B11E5 (assembly GCF_039871875.1). NCBI lineage: Bacteria > Bacillati > Actinomycetota > Actinomycetes > Streptosporangiales > Streptosporangiaceae > Sphaerisporangium > Sphaerisporangium sp. B11E5. The sequence goes on from NZ_JBDPMD010000061.1 coordinate 6,801, forward strand.
CCCGGCCGAGCACGACGTCCCACAACCAGGCCGCCACCCGCTCGTCCAGCGAGCAGACCTCGATGTCGCACTCCCCGCCGTCCCCCTTGCGGCGGGCATATCCCCACCCCACGACGTCGCCGTCGCGCAGCACCACCCAGGCGTCCCGCGACCGGTCGAGTGCCGGGTCCGTCAGCTCGTCCGCCACGTCGTCGAGCGTCATGTCCGGGTGCCCCAGCACCTCGGTGTCGCATGCCGCCACCAGCCCGTGGATCGCCCCCGCGTCGTCCACCTCGGGGCGCCGCACCTCGTACGGCCCCTCCGGCGTCTTCGTGCCGTCGTTCACGAACCCCGTTCTACACCTCGGCCCGCACGGGATCGAACAGGTTTTCCCGAAGCCGCCGCCACGGTCCGCCGGAAATGTGAAGATGCCGCGCGTTAAGCTGGTCGGCCATGGCGCGCACCCGTCTGTACCGTCACGGCGTTCTGGAGGCCGAGGGGTTCCCCGTCGCGGAGGTCTCCGACCACCTGCACGACCCCGAGGCCGTCGTGTGGTTCGACCTGCTCAGCCCGACGCCGGAGAAGCTGGCCGTGGTCAGCGAGGAGCTCGGGCTGCACCCGCTGGCGATCGAGGACGCGCTCCACCCCCACCAGCGGCCGAAGATCGACGTCTACGACAGCCACCTGTTCCTCACGGTCTACGCCGTCAGGCTCACCAACGGCGGGCTCGACCTGTCCGAACTGTCGCTCTTCGTGACCAAGAACGCCCTGGTCACCGTGCGCGACAGCGACTCCTGCGACATCGACGCGATCATCGCCCGCTGGGACAACACCCCGCGCATGGCCAAGCACGGCGTCGCGTTCCTGCTGCACGGCGTGCTCGACTACGTGGTGGACGGCCACTTCGACGTCGCCGAGGACCTGGACGACCGGGTGGAGCAACTGGAGGACCAGCTCTTCTCCGACACCCCCGCGACCGGCCGCGCCATGCAGCGCCAGATGTTCGACATCCGCCGCACCACCGTCCGCTTCCGCCGCATCGTGCTCCCGATGCGCGAGGTCGTGACCAGCCTCATGCACCGCGACCTGGAGATCATCCCGTCCGACATGGCGCCCTACTACCAGGACGTCTACGACCACGTGCTGCGCGTGTCGGAATGGACCGAGTCCCTGCGCGAACTGGTGGGCAACGTCTACGAGACCCATCTCAACCTGCAGGGCAACCGCATGAACGACATCATGAAACGCGTCACGAGCTGGGCCGCCATCATCGCCGTCCCCACCGCCATCACCGGGTTCTACGGCCAGAACATCCCCTACCCCGGCTTCGGCCACGCCGCCGGCTTCTGGTCCTCCACCGCGCTCATCGCGGCGATCTCGGTGGCGCTGTACGTCGTGTTCCGCAAGAACGAGTGGCTCTAGGCCGGTGATCCGGGGCCGTTCCAGGAGAACGGACGGCCCTGGCCCCGGCGGGCGCCGCGTCCGTCCTGGATGGCGTTCCACTCCTCGTCCGACACCGGCGGCGTGCCGAGGGCACGCGCCGCCTCGTCCAGCCCGGCACGGTTCAGCCGCCAGCAGTGCATCAGGCACTCCGCCCGCCTGCGCTGCCGCTCACTCGCCACGATCAGCGCCATCGCCGCCCGCACCCGTCTCACGCTCCCCCGGTTCACCCGGCCCCGTTCCCGGAGCCCGTCCGGCGCCTCGGCCGCGTCGTCCTCCCCTGCCGTCACCCCACCTCCCCGGTTCCTTGTCCGCCGCGCCGCGTCCCCGCAACTCCGCGTACCGCCCCGCCACCCGCCGCGCCGTGGTCACCGGATCGTCCGCCGGGCTGTAGCTGTACGTGCGCCGCCGCGTCGTCTCCGACACCACCCCCGACCACCAGAAATAACACCGCCCGTCGGTCCACGCCACCAGATCCGCGCACACCGCCACCAACGCCACCCCCCTGCCCTCATGCACCTCCCCACTGATCCCGTGCCCCTCCAGCACCCGTCTCAGCCGATAAGCCGCCCGGACCGCCGCCTCCTCCCGCCGGCCCTCGTCACCACCCATGACCACCACCCGGCACCCCCCGACATAAGGCCATGCACTCGAACGTAGGAAGCCCTCGCACGCCCGGCAAGAAGATTCCCGATAGTTGCTCGTCACCCTGCCCCCGGCGGGAGCCTTCGCCGCGGATGCTCCGCCGGGAACCTCCCGCGGCGCACGGCCGGTATGAGGCATGACGTCCCCGTCCCGGCAGACCGACAAGGAACCCACCGATGCGTCACCCGAAGGCCGCCCTCACGGCCACCGCGTCCCTCGCCCTCTGCGCCGCGTCCCTCGCCGGCTGCAGCCGCCCCGCCGGGTCCCCGTCCCGGGCCGCGTCCACCCCGCCGTCCCCGGCCGTCTCCACCGCGACCGCGGCGACCACCGCCGCGCCGGAGGCGGAGGACTGTGCCGTCACCGAGCCCGCGGACCGGAAGGCCGAGCCGCCGGCCGGGGTGCCGCGGGACGGGGAGGACCGGTGGTACGGCGAAGGGGTGCTCTGGGTGTCGCTGCCCGATCCCTCCTACCGGCCGGAGAAGGGACCGGACGGGTACGCCATGAAGGTCGGGTGGTGGCGGCTCGCCGAGGGGCCGTTGACGGTCGGGGCCACGCGGGTGACCGGCGCGGGGAACCGGCGGGACGTCGGCAAGGGGACGATGGTGCCGCACATCCCGTCCGGCTACGGGCCGACCGGGTTCCAGGCCGGCGGGCTCGGCTTCCCCGAGCCCGGCTGCTGGCACGTCACCGCCACGCTCGCGGGGACGAGCATCGATTTCCGGGTGCGCGTCGCCTGACCCGTCAGTGCTCGGCGGCCACGGGGACCAGGCCGTCCGCGACGAGGCCGGTGAGCACGGCCTCGCCGAGGGCCTGCACGGCCGAGTGGGGGCGCACCATGACCGTGAACTCCTTGATCAGGCCGGCCTCGTCGAAGTGCAGCATGTCCATGCCGTGGATCTGCTTGCCTCCGGCCGTGGCGCGGAAGAGCAGGATCTCCGACGGCGTCTCCTGGCCGTCCGCGCTGGTCTCCGCCGTGCCGGTGAAGCTCCCGATGTACCTCAACTCCTCGAACGTGCGCATCAGCACCCCGAACAGGCCCATCACCATCTGCCTGCCTTCGAACGGGGTGAACTTCACGGGGCTGTACAACCGGATGTCCTCGGCGAACAACTCCTCCAACGCCCCGAGATCACGCTTCTCCACGGCGGCACGGAAACTCTCGGCGGTCGTCGTCACGGCCCAACCTCCATGATCAGGAAGACTTCCATTCCTGCTCATTCTGGTACGGCCGGACGGTCCTCGTCCTGCTCGGTGCGGAGCTTTCCCTGGCCGGTCCCGGCGTGCCGCCGGGAGCCCACACCCACCGCCTTTACATTGTAGATTTTCTGGGTTGGACGTCCGGTTGCCGTCGATGGACGAGGCGTCGTACCGGGTGGCCTGGTGGGAGTCACCCACGCCGACGGCCGCTCAGCCGACCGGTATGCCCGCCTTGACCGCCCCCAGGAACAGGGACCACTCACGCCGGGCACACATCACCACAGCGCCACCGGTGTCCTTGCTGTCCCGCACCGCGACCAGCCCCGCGGGGCCCCAGGCCACTTCCACGCAGTTGCCGCCCTCATCTCCGCTGAAGCTGCTCTTGCGCCATTCCGCGTTTCGAAGGTCAGAAACCACTTTGGTGCACCGCTTCCTCTATGAGTAGGAGTGACTGCTTGAACGGTACGGCTTCGGCGCGGATCGCGTCATACCTACGGACCAGCCGCGCGATCGTGGAGCGATCGTCGACGGTCCGCCCGTACGGCTGCGCCTCCGCGTATGCGGCGTACGGGGAACCGTTGCGCTCAGCGATGATGAATCCACCGACCAGCCCGCAGTGGGCCTGAGGCGAGAACGGCACGACCTGGATCGTCACGTCGGGATGCCGGGCCATCTCCAGCAGGAATTCGAGCTGCTCCGCCATGACCGCGGGCCCGCCGATGGTGCGGCGGATGACAGCTTCGTCGATGACGACGTTGACCGCGGGCGGGCACTCCCGGTTGAGGATCGAGCGCCGCTGCATGCGCCCCGCCAGCCGTTCCTCCAACTGCTCCTCGGTCGTCCCCGGCGAGCTCGCCAGGATCTCCCGGGCGTACGCCTCCGTCTGGAGCAGCCCCGGCACGATCGTCGGCTCCCAGGCGCGCAGCCCCGTCGCGTCCTGCTCCTCCTCCAGCCAGGGCCGGAAGTGCTCAGGCGCCTGCTTCCAGCGCGTGGCGCCGTACAGCCGCACCATGGTGCCCTCGATGCCCAGGGCCCGGTCGCAGAGCTCCGCGAACCGCTCGGTCGGGGCGCGCTTGGCCAGCTCCACCAGATTGACCAGCGAATCGGAGAACCCCATGCGCGCGGCGAGCTGCCGCTGCGTCAGCCCCGCCAGCTCACGCTGACGGCGCAGTTCGTAGGCGAAGAATGCCCGTGGCGATTCATTGGGATCTATCTCTTTCCGGGGGGACAAATCACACCCACCTCTCCGAAGCCGGGCGATCCGGTAAATCGACAAACCTGCTGACAGGAACTGTCGGCAGAACGTCGTCACTTTCGGCAACGAATCATAGCCCTCCGTCGCCATCCTGGTGGGGCGAAGTTTCCACGACAACGAATCCCGGAAAAGGGCGCACCCATGACGCCAGGAAATCTGCTGGGAGCCGTCGACCTCATCGGCGCACCCGAGTCGGTATCCCTAGCCAGGAAGTTCGTACGGGAAAAACTCGGCCCCCACCACCCGGCCGTGGACGAGGTGACCCTCCTGGTGTCCGAACTGGTCACCAACGCCATAATGCATTCCGCCTCCCGCGACGGCGGAAAGGCGACCGTGGCCATGGCCGACTGCCACACCTTCATTCACGTCGACGTGACGGACGCCGGCGGCGGCACGATATCCCGCGCCGATCGCGGCGCGCTCGCCGAGAGCGGCCGCGGCCTCATGCTCGTCGAGCTGATTTCCCGCGAATGGGGTGTCCACCAGGACGCCGCCGGCCGCACGGTGTGGTTTCAGATCTCCTACGACCGCCGTATTCGGATGTCAGGCGGCCGGGGTGCCGTCCCTCAGCCAGGTGGCGACGGTCGTCGTGAAGCGGGCGGGGGCGTCGCGCCAGGGGAAATGACCTGTCTCCGGCTGGGTGACGCAATCGGCGTCCGGGAAGAGGGCCGCGTATCCGGCCACGGCGGAGGGGACGGAGTTCAGGTCGTACGCGCCGGCCAGGAGGAGGACGGGGGAAGGGTGGGATCCGAGGGCGACGCGGGTGGCCTCGGGGGTGAAGGCGCCCTCTGAGGCGAAGACGGCGGCGGCTTCCTGGTTGCGCTGGGTGGCGTCGGCCTTGTGGAGGGTCTGGTTCTCGGTGGTCCAGCGGCCGTAGGAGAAGGGGGCGATGGCGTCCCACGCGTCCGGGGCGGGGTGGCCGGAGACGATGCCGGTCAGGGCGGCGAAGGCCTCGGGGTACCACGGTTCGTTCTCACGAAGGCGGGCGATGTCCAGGCGGTCCTCGCCGGTGACGGGGATGCCGGGGGCGGCGAGGCTGGGGGTGACGAGGACCAGCCTGCCGACGCGGGCGGGGTGGCGGGTGGCGTAGTGGACGGCGATGTTGGTGCCCGCCGAGTGGGCCAGCAGGTCCATGCGGTCGAGGCCGAGGTGGACGCGCAGGGCCTCCACATCGGCGGCCAGGCGGTCGCAGCGGTACGTCGCGGGGTCCTCGGGGGGTGCCGAGGCGCCGGTGCCCCGGAGGTCCAGCCTGACCAGGCGGCGGTGCCCGGACAGGCCGCCGAGGTCACCGAGGTAGGCCGAGTCCTGCATCGGGCCGCCGGGGACGCAGATCAGCGGGGCTCCCTGGCCCTGGACGTGGTAGGCGAGCCGGGTTCCGTCATATGAGGTGAACGCAGGCATGAGCACGTTCCTTTCGAAGAGGGCGGGGCCGCGCGCCTCGTCCCCGGTGGGGGACGCCGGTGCGCCGGACGTCCCGGTGGGGTGGCCGGGTGGTCAGAAATCGCCCTCGGCGACCTGGAGGACGGTCAGGCCGAGAGCGCGCCACATCGTCACGACGGACCTGCGGTCGTCGATGACGCCGGTCACGCCCTGGTGGGCGAAGTGGCGGCGGTAGATGTCGCGTTTGACTTTGACGTCGGGCCGGTTGTCGTGGTCGGCGCGCATCCACAGGCCCTCGGTGTGGTCCCAGTGGCCGATGTGGGTGGCGAGCCAGAACTCCGTCTGGCGGCGGCACCGCTCCTTGCGGCCGGACAGGTAGGCGATCCGGTGGCCGGCCACGAACAGTGCCTGGACGACGGCGACGACCGGGGCGTTGGGGACGTCCTCGCCGACGCGGTCCCAGTCGTAGGGGCTGCGGTCGCCGCGCAGGGCGAGGGTGCCGTCGATGTCGACCAGCCACAGGCCGCGCGCGTCCGCGCGCGGCGGGCGTTCCGTGTACGTCAGCTGGGCCTGCTCACGACGGTGGCTGCTGGGTGCGACATGGGCGTCATGCTAGGGCGGGCGGCTCGGGGCGGGCAATCGACTTTCCCGCCCCGGCCCGGGGTCAGGCGCCGCAGGGGCGCCGGGCGTAGACCTCGATCTCGATCCTCATGCGGGGGTCGGAGAGGCCGCACTGCATCATCGTGGCGGCGGGGCGGTTCGGGCCGAGGGCACGGTGGATGGCGGGCCAGCAGTGCTCGAAGTCGTCGCGGTCGGGCAGCAGGTAGCGGACGCGGACGACGTCGGCGAAGGTGCACCCGGCTTCCGTCAGGGCCGACTCGATGTTGCTCAGGCACTGTTCCACCTGGTCGACGATGTCGTCGGAGATGGTCATGGTGGCGTAGTCGAAGCCGGTGGTGCCGGAGACGTGGACGTGGTCGCCGTCCACCACCGCCCTGGCATACCCGACCTGCTCCTCGAACGTGGAACCACTGAAGATCGCGCGCCGCTCGGTCATGGACGAACCGTAGAAGATCAGCCACGGGGCTCGCCACCCTCGACTGGACAGTAGCCATGTACATAGTAGCCATGTACTCTATTTCCCATGAGCACGGAACCGCCGGGGCCGACCCCCGGATACCTGGTGTGGCGGCTGGCCAACAGGTGGCGGGTCGCCGTGGACCGCGCGCTCGCCCCGCGCGGCCTGACCCACAGCCAGTACGTGGTGCTGGCCTCCCTGTACGGCATGGAGGGCGCCGAGACGTCCCCCAGCCAGCGCGAACTGGCCGGCCACACCGGCCTGGAGGCGCTGTACGTGTCCAAGCTGGCCCGCACGCTGGAGGCCGACGGCCTCATCGAGCGCACCCGGGACCCCAGGGACACCCGGGCGGTACGGCTCGCGCTCACCCCCCAGGGCCGGGAGGCCGTCCGCCCCGCCATCGGCACCGTGCGAGCACTGCTCGACCGCCTGCTCCAGCCGCTCGGCGGACGGGACGACCCGCGTACCGCGGCGTTCGTCCGCGACCTGACGGCCCTGCTGGACGCCCCCCTCGACCTCCCCGACACCGAGAGGAACCCCGATGCCTGAGGTACGTGTACTCGACTCGACCATGCACTACGAGGACTCCGGGAGCGGGACGCCGTTCGTGTTCCTGCACGGCAACCCGGCCTCGTCCCACCTGTGGCGCGACGTCCTGCCCCGGATGGGCCCCGGGCGGATGCTGGCACCCGACCTCATCGGCATGGGCAGGTCCGGCAAACCCGACATCCCCTACCGCTTCGCCGACCACGCCCGCTACCTCGACGCCTGGTTCGACGCCCTCGGCCTGGACCGCGTCGTGCTGGTCGGCCACGACTGGGGCGGCGCCCTCGCCTTCGACCACGCCGCACGCCACCCCGGCCGGGTGCTCGGCGTCGCCTTCCTGGAGACCATCGTCAAGCCCATGTCCTGGGACGACCTGTCCCCCCAGGCCAGGAAACGCTCGGAACTGATCCGCGGCGACGCGGGCGAGGAACTGGTGCTCGACCAGAACCTCATGGTCCGCCAGGCCTTCACCGGCGGCGTGCTCACCCCGCTCACCGAGGACGCCCTGGCGCCGTACCTCGCCCCCTACCCCACCCGCGACAGCCGCCGCCCCCTCCTCGCCTGGGCCCGCCAGCTCCCCCTGGACGGCGACCCCGCCGACCTGCTCGTCCGCATCGAGGCCTACGACGCGTGGCTCGCCAAGAGCCCCGGCGTCCCCAAACTCCTGATGACCTTCGAGGGCTCCCCCACCCTCCTCATCGACGACCGCATGGCCGCCTGGTGCACGGAGAACATCGCCTCACTCGAAACCGTCCACTGCGGCCCCGCCGGCCACCACGCCCCCGAGGACCGCCCCGCGGAGATCGCCACCGCCGTCACCACCTGGGCCACCCGCCACGCCCTGCGCTAGCTCCCCAGCGGTGAACGGTTCACCTCTCGCCCGCTCCCCCCGGCCCTCTTCGCCCCGCACGGCGGAGAGGGCCTGGCCATGCACGGGTCCCCCCAGCCCCGGCGAGCACACGCGGTGAAGACCTCTTTGGTCCAGGAAAACACACCAGGCCCAGAGGGATCTCTGTCACCAGCACTGCCACGAAGTAACCACATTCACATCCGACCCTAGGTAGAGTACGAGTATGGGTACACCACGGATGACCCTTCAGACCCAACTTGTGCTCCGCGCGCTCCTGGTAGACGCGACCCGCGAAATGTACGGCCTGGAGATCTGCGCCGCAGCCGGCCTCCAACCGGGCACCATCCATCCGATCCTCGCCCGCCTAGAGGGAATCGGCTGGCTCGAGTCCCGGTGGGAGGACCTCGATCCCCATGAAGCCAAACGCCCGCGGCGACGTTACTACCAGTTGACACCAGACGGGCTGGAGCAAGCGCGTGTGGCGCTTGCCGAGGCCTCTACGAAGACACCTCAATTGTCCCTCCTGCCTCAGCGTCCGATTATGGGCGGTGCTACGTGAGTACTCAAAACGCTCGAGCGATCACGGAACGCGATGCAACCGTCAAACTGGCTGTAGCCGTTCAACTCGCCGGTGAAGCTGAACGCACCCAAAGCGAGGCGCTCGAGTTCGCCCACGAATTCGACACGTTCATCGATCAAGCACACTCGTCCAACCTGGCGGTCTATATGGACGTTGTCGCCTACCTCAACCGCCTCGATGCGCTCAGTCGGACATTCGAGCACAAGCTGAATTCCGTACACACGCTCGCCCGCCGTCTTGAAATAGATCACCACATCTACGAGGCGCGCGACTACATCCGAATTCTCATCGACAAGATCAATTGCGAACGCCCCCTCGACCGCCCGCGCTATCTGATCACCACAGGGCATGAAGTAGGGGTCGAACTGAGCCACACGCTGCGTGTAATGGCCTGGATCTTGTACGAGCTCTCCCGGACCGCCTGGGCCATGAGCGAAGCATCTCGGGCTGCCCTTGACTCCATACACAGTTCAGACGTTGCAAACCGCCCAGGCGACGTGTCACGGCCTGCGGCCGGCCTACTCAAAGTCGCTATTCAAATCGTGCCCAGCGCAAACCGGGAGCGTTATCGAGAAGAACTTCTGGCGGATCTGCATGACATTGCGTCAGGAAAGGCTCCAAGGCTGGCGCAGGTCCGCTATTCGATCAATCAAGTGCTCCGCGCCTTCCCTCTCCGATTAAGCCTTCGACGCCCGACATATTACGCACGAGACATAGCGTTCCGTCTCACGTACTGGCTATTGTCGTCCGACGTCCGGACGTGGGGATTTCTCGGACCTCTTCTCGCCTGGGGTATCGTCAACATCCACCTCCAACAGGGGTGGGGATCGGCACTCTTCACCCTGCCCGGCCTCGTCGCCTTCTACGCAGGGATCGAGTGGCTACGCAAGCGCTGGCGCGTCAAGTAGATCTTCAAATGCCTTCATAGGAGCAGCGGGGGACCGGTGTTGGAGATCAGCTTGCCGTCTGAGCCCCGGTTCGACGTGGGCCGGGGTGGCGTCCCACCATCTTCACGAATGTGACCGCCCCCGTAGAGGGCCGTGCCATGCGTGGGACCCGCACATCCCCGGCCCGCACGACAGGGTTAGCGTGGCGGGTGATCGGGTCTCGTCGGGCGGGAGGGTGTCATGGAGTACGTGCGGCTGGGGCGGACCGGGATGAAGGTGTCGCGGGTCTGCCTGGGGATGATGAGCTTCGGCGATCCGGAGCGGTGGCAGGGGTGGGTGCTGGACGAGGAGCGGAGCAGGCCGCTGGTGAGGAGGGCGGCCGAGGCGGGGGTGACGTTCTTCGACACGGCGGACGTGTATTCGTTCGGGACGTCGGAGGAGGTGACGGGACGGCTGCTGCGGGAGGTGTTCACGCGGCGCGAGGAGTACGTGCTCGCCACCAAGGTGTTCTTCCCCGTCGGGGAGGCGGTGAACGACGCCGGGTTGTCGCGCAAGCACATCATGTCGGCGATCGACGCGTCACTGACGCGGCTCGGCACGGACCATGTGGACCTCTACCAGATCCACCGATGGGACGACGCCACGCCGATCGAGGAGACGATGGAGGCCCTGCACGACGTGGTGCGCGCCGGCAAGGCCCGGTACATCGGCGCCTCCAGCATGTTCGCGTGGCAGTTCGCCAAGGCGCAGCACGTGGCCGAGGTGAACGGGTGGACGCGTTTCGTGTCGATGCAGGACCACTACAACCTTCTTTACCGAGAGGAAGAGCGGGAAATGGTGCCTCTGTGCGTGGACCAGGGGGTCGGGATGATCCCGTGGAGCCCGCTGGCCCGGGGGTTGCTGGCGCGGGCCGGGGGCGACGGGCAGGGGACGACGCGGGCCGGGGAGGACGGGCGGATCGAGGAGCTGTACGGGGGGCCCGGGGACGCGGCGGTGCTGCGGCGGGTGGCGGAGACGGCCGCCGAGCGCGGGGTGCCGGCGGCGCAGGTGGCGCTGGCGTGGCTGATGGCGCAGCCCGGGGTGTCGGCGCCGATCATCGGGGCGACCAAGGAGCGGCACATCGACGACGCGGTGGCGGCGGTCGATCTGCGGCTGAGCGACAAGGAGCTGGCGTCCCTGGCCGAGCCGTACGTGACGCGGCCGGTCAAGCACTGAGCCGATCAGATCACGCCGGGGATTCGATGTCCGTGGGGCGCCACCAGGGGTGCCGGACCGGCGCGGAGGCGGCCTGGTCAACCGGTGAGCAGGTCGGCGAGCATCAGGAGGATGTCGGCCGGGTTCAGGCTCAGGGCGATCCGCCGGGCCGCCGGGCCGGCCTCGGGGTCGTCGAGGAGTGAGCGCCAGACGTGCTCCAGCTCCGGCTGGGTGCGGGGACGGCCGGGGGCCAGGGAGAGCACGCCTTTCTGGGCGAGGTACGCCAGAAGGGGCAGGAGTTGGTCCCTGGTCTCGGCCAGGGTCCGCTGGACCTCGGCGTGGTCGCCGCGCAGACGCTCGGCGCCGCGTACGAGAACGTGCAGGGCCATGGCCCGTTCCGTCTCGCGGCGGCGCTGGGTGACGCGTTCGAAGGTGAGCGGGTGGACGCCGGCGCGGGCGGACACGAACTGGGCCTTGAGGGCGAGCATGTCGTTCTCGCCGCCGGCCGCGCCGATGGCCTGGTAGCCGGAGCTCGCGCCGTCCAGGAACCGGAGGACGGCGTCGCCGAGGCCGAGGTCGAGTGCCGAGTACGCGCGGAAGGCGTCGTTGGACAGCTCCAGCAGCTCCTCGTACCTGCGGAGCCGTTCGTGCAGGAAGGGGCGCACGGCTACTCGAACTCGACGACGGTCCGCGTCTGGCCGGTCGTCTCGTCGCGGAAGGACCGGAAGTACACGCCTTCCTCCACCAGTTCGACGTTGACCGTGCAGACACTCGTCCCGCCGCCGCTCCTCACCACGGCCGTCTCCGGGTCGACGAGCAGGCTCTCGATCTCGGTGCGTTCCACCACCGTCCTTCGCCGGACGGCGTCGAGCACCTCACGGGTCGTGCGGGCCAGCAGGTCACGCGCCGGGTCGGACCGGGTGTAGGGCTCCAGCAGGCCGGCCTCCCGCAGACCGGTGGTGAAGACCCGCTCCCACATCACGGTCACGATCGGGTCCGGGTGGTGCGGCTCGGGGTTGGCCGTGAGCCGCTCGTGGAACTCGTGGACGATGCCCGCCAGCCCGGCGGACGGCGTGCCCCCCGGCCCGGGGAGGTCCTTGCCGTCGGCGACCGCCACATGGGCCTGGACGCCGGCGGCGCGGGCGGCGACGAACCCGGCGAACTCCTCGGCGGGAAAGGCGAAACGCGTCAGGCTACGGAACCGCACATCGGACACCAGAACGGGAATGGAAAGGCTCACTTTCGGCATCGTGAATCGCGGCGCGGGAAAATGCCGCATCACCGGGTCGCTCGCGTACCGCTCGGCGACGGTCCGCGAGTAGGCGTCCGCCATTTCCCGCGCCCTGACCATCTCGAGAAACAGGTGACCGGCGTAGTCGCCCAGCCTGACGTCCGCCAACGCGCTCCCCCTCGCTCGTGTCCGCCAATCACGCCGAGAGCATGCCGATGACCTTCTCCAATCCCGCCGGCAGCTCGTCCTGAACGGCTTTCACATTCACGTTGAGCGCGTACTCCTTCTTCACCTCGACGTTGCTCGCGGTCTTGCGCTGGTAGGTCGCCGAGACCTTGAAGTTCACCGGGCCGAAGCCGCCGCCGGCCTCGGCCCCCACCCCGAGGTCGTCCGAGACGCTCGCGCTCTCCACGGAGTTGAGCTTGACGTTGAAGTCGACGACGACGTGCTCGATGCGCAGGGACGGGATGGGGAGCATGGCCAGCAGCGGCACCCGCACGTGGGTCGTCCTCAGCACGTCCTTGCCGTCGGGACCGACGTCGGTGCGGGTGTGCGAGAAGTCCACCATCACCAGTTCACGCTTGCTGAGGTCGGGCTTGTGCTCCGCGCCTCCTCCCCCGGTTCCTCCCCCCGTCCCTCCCGCCGGCGGCTTCGGGTCCGAGAACCCCACCTTGGTGATGAAGTCGACCGCGGCCATCGCGGAGGCCACCTGGGCGTCCACCGCCGCCTGGAGCGGGCCGCCGATCATCTTGCGGAAGTCGATGTTGTTGAGGTCGCTGGAGAAGTCCGTGGACGGCGTCGACATGACGTCGACGGGGGCCTCCGCGGCGGACGCCACCGCGCCGACGGCGGCGTGCGCCAGGTCCCCCGCCGCGGCGGCGACCTCCTCGGGGCTCGCGGGGTTCGCCGGGTTCGCCGCCTCGTCCCCGCGCTCGCCGGGCACGTTCGAATCGGCCATCTCTTCCCCTTCTTTTCAAGCGGCACGCCGCCGTCAAGGCCGCCTGAATTATGGAATAGCGAGCCACAGAACCGGCATGCCGAAGTGCCGGGTAATTCCAGGAACACGTCCATATTCCATGCCCGTGAACATGGCCGCAAGGAGGAAGTTGGAACACCAACCGGCGCCCGGACGGCGTAGGGTGACGGGTATGGGGCGGGCTAATGACGGGGCCGCGGCGGCGCTTGAGGAGTACGCGGACCTGTTCGCGATGACGGGCGGGGACGCGTTCCGGGTGCGGTCGTACCAGAAGGCGGCCAAGGCGATCGCGGGGCATCCTGAGGACATCTCGCGGGTGGACGTGCGCGGGGTGCCCGGGGTCGGTGAGGCGATCGCGAAGAAGGTCGAGGAGTACCTCGAACGGGGCAGCTTCCGGCAGCTCGACGCGCTGCGCGAGGAGGTGCCTGAGGGGGTGCGGCGCATGACGAGGATCGCGTCGCTGGGGCCGAAGAAGGCGGTGCTGCTGTTCCGTGAGCTCGGCATCGCCTCCCCCGAGGAGCTGGGGCAGGCGATCAGGGACGGGCGGCTCGCGGGGGTGCGGGGGTTCGGGGCGAAGACCGAGGAGAACCTGCTCAAGGGCATCGAGGAGCTTCAGCGGGCGGGCACGCGGGTGCACCTCGGGGTGGCGATGGACCTCGCGGAACGGGTGATCGCGTCGCTGCCCGCCGAGAGGATCGCCTACGCCGGGTCGCTGCGGCGCATGAAGGACACCGTCGGGGACATCGACGTGCTGGCCGTCGGGCCGGTGAGCCTGATGGACGAGTTCAAGGCCCAGCCGTACGTCACCGAGGTGATCGCGAGCGGCGAGCACAAGACGTCGATCCGCGCCGACCGGGGCCTGCAGGTCGATCTGCGGGTGGTGCCCGGCGAGTCGTGGGGCGCCGCCATGCAGTACTTCACCGGGTCCAAGGAGCACAACGTGCGCCTGCGCGAGATGTGCGTCAAACGCGGGTGGAAGCTGTCGGAGTACGGGCTCTTCGAGGGCGACGCCGTGATCGCGTCCCGCACCGAGGAGGACATCTACGGGGCGCTCGGCATGCAGTGGGTGCCGCCGCCGCTGCGCGAGGACGGCGGTGAGATCGAGGCGGCGCTCAAGGGGACGCTGCCCGAGCTCGTGACGACCGGGGACCTGAAGGGCGACCTGCACACCCATACCGACCTCACCGACGGCGTCGCGACGCTGGAGGAGATGGTCACGGCCGCCGCCGCGCGCGGGTACGCCTACTACGCGGTGACCGACCACGCCCCCAACCTGTTCATGCAGCGCATGACGCTGGAGAAGATGCGCGAGCAGCGCGAGGAACTGCACCGGCTGCAGGAGCGCTTCCCCGACATGCGGCTGCTGCACGGCACCGAGCTGAACATCGCCCCGGACGGCACGGTCGACTGGCCGGGCGAGATCCTTGCGGAGTTCGACGTGTGCGTGGCGTCGGTCCACTCCCACTTCACCCAGTCGCGCGAGGAGATGACCCGGCGCTTCGTCGCCGCCTGCGAGAACCCGTACGTGCACGTCATCGGCCACCCCACCACCCGCAAGATCGGCAAGAGACCGCCGGTGGACGCCGACTGGGAGACGGTCTTCGCCGCGGCGGCCCGCACCGGCACGGTGATGGAGATCGACGCCTACCCCGACCGCGCCGACCTCCCCTCGGACCTGGTGCGGATGGCCCGCCACCACGGCGTGAGGTTCTCCATCGACAGCGACTCCCACGCGGTGCCCCACCTGGCCAACATGCGTTTCGGGGTGGGCATCGCCCAGCGCGGCGGCCTGACCACCGCCGACGTGATCAACACCTGGCCGCTGGACCGCCTCCTCGACCTCCTCGCCTCCTAGGCCAAGGACCTGCCCACCCGGCCGCCGATCAGGACCGGGGCCGGACGAGTCGCGCGCCGGCATCGTGCCAGGCGGCGCGTGGATCCACGTCGCGACGGTGCGACCGTGGGATTCTGCCGCGGTCTGGGGACGGGGACTCGATGTCAACAGGGACGGCCGAACACTACAGAAGGTGCAAAACGCCGTCGAGACGGACGCTGCAATTGCTGATACAGCACTTAATTCCCCATAGCAACCGAAAATCGGACATTAATCCTCTTTTGTCTTCGCGCTTGACTCTTAAACCATCTCGATTTGCCCCATCAGCCGACTAATCGTTTAAAATCCGTAATCCGGCGCCACATCGTAGGAGCCACCGTGAGTGAACTGTTGCGGGTACCCCTGGAAGGCGGGGGTTACTTCCTGGCCGAGACATCGGCTGATGGCGTGGGCCCAGAGCGAGCCGCGCGTCCCGGCAAGATCGTTTCCGCCGGGATCGCATCACTGGAGGAGGCGCTCCAGCCGGTGCGCGACGCCGCCCGTGCCACTCTCGCGACATTCCGCGGCACCGGTCCGGACGAGGTGGAAATCGAGTTCGGGGTAAAGATCACTGCCGAGGCCGGGGCGGTCATCGCGAGAACCGGAGTCGAAGGCCACCTTGTCGTCAAGCTGATCTGGCGTGAGGCCCCTGAATAGACATGGATGCTGATGCGGCCGGTCCGGTGGCGCGAGCCGTCGCGGTGGTGCGTGACACACATGGACGGGCGGCGGGCATGGGATTTCTGGTCGGCCCGGCCGAACTCGTCACGTGCGCGCATGTAGTCACCGAGGCGGCCGGCGACCTCGCGGCCTTGGGACCCGGGCTACGGATCGCGGTGGAGTTTCCACTGGTGGCCGCCGGCATGCTCGTCGAGGCAGAGGTGGTGTGCTGGCTGGACATCGCCGATGACGAGTCGGGGGACATCGCCGGGCTCCGGCTGATGTCGCCGCCGGCCGGACTCGAACCGCTCCGGTTGGCCCGCGCAACGAAGGTGTGGAAGGACCCGTACATCACCTTCGGGATGCCTACCGGCCAAGACGCCGGCGTGTGGAGTGAGGGGAAGCTCCTCGCTCCACAGCGTCTTGGCTGGCTACAGCTCGAAGATTCCCGGCAGACGGGCTTCCCGGTGATGCGCGGCTTCAGCGGCGCGCCGGTCTTCGACACCGTGCTGGGAGCGGTCGCGGGCATGGTGGTGGCGGTGGAAAGCGAGGCGGGCAGACGCACGGGATATGCGCTGTCCACGCGCAGTCTTCTCGATGCCTGGCCAGAGCTGCGCCACGCTACGACGCCGTCGTCACCGTATCGAGGCTTGGCGGCGTTTCGGGAGGAGGACGCGGAAGTTTACTTCGGACGCGAACAGGAGACGACGAGGCTCCGCCGTCTCGCCGAGACCCGAAGGGGCATATGCGTCGTCGGGGCGTCGGGCAGCGGCAAGACTTCTCTGCTGCAGGCCGGGTTGATGCCCTATCTACGTATGTCGGGAAAACCGGTCTTGTTGCTCCGGCCCCGCGCCACCGCCTCTTTCCAGGCCACCCTCGCGCGTGGCTTCGCCGCCCTGCTCCCAGCCCCCGCTCGTACCGGGAAGCCTGAGGTGGCATCGGATCCCACCGATGACCGGTGGCTCACCGAACGGTCCGCTCGCACCGTCGAGGAGGAACTCGCCGCTGGACGAATGCACGAGCTGATCCAGGAGTGCAACGATCAGCTGGGGGAGATCGTCGTCATCGTGGACCCCTTGGAGGAACTGCTGATCAGTAACGACAGCAGGTCCATGGAAACCTTGGAGGCTCTTCTCGAGGTCATCGATGACTCATCCTCCCGAACCCCAGGGCTACGAGTTGTGGCGGCCGTGCGCGCCGACTTCCTGGAGACGATGCTGCGCCTCCCGAAGGTCGCCGGCCGTCTGGCGGCCGACCCGCTGTTACTGGGCACGCTCGACGACAGGGCACTCGGCCGGGTGATCACCGGCCCGATCGAGCCTTGGTGGGGCGTTGACTTCGAACCGGGGTTGGTCGAACGCATGCTCGCGGAGGCGCAACCCGCAGCCGAACCGTTGCCGCTGCTGCAGTTCACCCTCGACCAACTGTGGCGGCGACAGGCAAACGGCCTGATGACGCACGCTGCTTACGAGGAAATCCGCGGGGTGACCGGGGCTCTCGCCGACTACGCCGAAGAAATCTGGCGCGATGTCCTGACACCGGGACAGCACGACACCGCCAGGTGGCTGTTCGGGCAAATGGTCCGATCCGACAGATCGGGGCGGCACACCGGGCAGCCGGTGGCGCTCAACTCCCTCAGCCCCGCCCGCCGCTCGGTCGCTGTTCGGCTTGCCTCATCACGTCTCTTGGTCACCCGGGCGGGGGGGACCGTCATGTTGGCGCATGACGCCCTGATTCGCGAGTGGCCCCGGCTGGCGGACTGGGTGAGGGCGGACACCGATTTTCGTACCTGGCAGGACGACATCGCCGCGCGTGCCGCGCAATGGCTGGCGGCAGGGCGGGAAGCGACGGAACTGCTCGGCGGATCTGTGCTGGCCAGGGCGTTGAAGTGGCTTGCCGAGCGTGGCGACGATCTCAATGAGGACGAGCGGGCGTTCATCATGGCCAGCCGCACCGCCCGCCGTCGCCGGCTGCTCCGCAGGGTGGGCACGGTCTCGGCGGCCATCGTCATGATGGTCGTGCTGATCGCGGCCTTGACCCTGCTCAGGGTTCAGGATCGCGACGCGGATGCCGGCCGGCGGGTCTCCGCGTCGCGTCAGCTCGCCGCCCGCTCAGCCGATGCTCGGGCCGCTCCGGACGTCGCGGCATTGACGGCCATCGCCGCGTATCGAACGGAGCCGACACCTGAAGCGTGGACCAATCTGCTCCACCAGTATCTGCGCTTGCGGTCGGTCGAGAAGGTGTTGCCCCTGCCGGATGGGAACATTCAGGCCTACGCGACCGGCGATCATGGCCGGCAGGTCGTCATCCTCACCGCGGCAGGAGCGGCACTGCTGTGGCCGGGACAGAAAATTCACACACTTGTTCCTGGTCAGGTGTCCGGAACGGCCATCTCGCGTGACGAGCGTCGGGTCGCGACGGCGACCTTCACCGGTGAGTTGCTGCTGTGGGATACCAGAGATGTGACGGTGATCGCCCGGCTGGCTGTCCCACGACTGCGCCCCGGGGTGGAACGGTCGATCGAATCCCTCAGTTTCGACCCCAGCGGAAGACATCTGGTCGGCAAGCTGACAAGCGGACGCGGGGCATTTGTCTGGGACATACGCGACCCCGGCGCCCAGCCACAGATCCTCACCCCCGACAAGGTGGCCGGCCACAAACGTTTCACCGCCGTCTGGAATGGCACCGAGGGCCGGATTTTCACAGTCAGCGTAGGTGCGAGTGGCGGCGACTTCCAGACTTTTCTCGCGATGTGGGAGGGCACCCCGCCGTCGGTGCGACGCAGAGATGTCGCACCCGGTTTCGCCCCTCCCGGCTATGGCGTGCTATCACGCGATGGCGAGGTGCTGCTCGGGTGCCAGGCGGAAATCCGCGAGGTTGAGACGTTGTGGAGTTGGAGACTTGTCGACCTACTGACGGGAGTGTCCTACGGTGTGCCGTACAACGGGCGCCTGCCGTCCTGCCTGGAAAAGGACGCGACCTTTCCGATGAGTGACGGATCCCGAGCGACCCTGCTCTTCGACACCATCATCCGGCCCGCCAACCAGATCAAGGCCCGGACGCGGGAACCCGGCGGCATCGGTCCCGACATAGCGACTCCCGGCCAGCGGCCCTTGCCCCTTGCCGGCGGCCGCCTACTGATCACCACCAGTGGGCCGACCCTGTCCGTGCTGAAAGCGGAGGCAGGTACGATCCGGCCAGGCCTGCCAGGATTCGGATTAGAGGACGTCGAGGTCTCCGGTGACCTCGTGGCCACATACGGCGACACCCTGACCCTTTATGCGGGAAGCCCGCCTACGCGGAAGGCGCGGATCCCGTCGCAGTCCGCACACAAGTTCGCTTTCGTCGGGAGATTCCTCGCCGAAGGCACCGCACAGGGTGTGACGATCCATGAGGTGCCCTCACTGGGCATTCACGGCACGATCCCGATCCCCGGTGCGGCCTCGACCGCCACGGTACCCGAGATCGCCGGCGCCTCGGATGGTCGGCTTGTCGTGCTCAAAGACGGTGTCATCACCCAGTGGGATCCCGTGAACCTCGTGCCGGCGGCGGCTCCTCTCACCGTGCTCACCGCACCCGGCGACCAGGGCGGCCAGCTCTCCCAAGCCCGAATAGCGATCGCGCCGGTCGGCCCGCAGAGCGCCATGCGCATGCCGAGCACCATCCGCATGGTTGCCGTCACCGTGCCGGGAACTCCACGCGTCGAGGTATGGGACATCCAGAACCGCCGCCGCCTGGGTGTCGCGGTGACCGCCTCGGGGAAGCCCGCCGAGTCGGTCAGGTTCGATACCTCAGGGCAGCATCTCGCTGCGGTGGATTCCAACGGTGGTGTCACGGTGTGGGAGTCCAAGACCTGGCACGAGGTTATCTCCGCGGAAGATCCCAGTGGGTCGGCGCGGCTGCTCGGCTTCAGCGGCGGCCACCTGATCACCATCAAGGAAGGGGGAGTACTCCATGTGATGAGCACGGATGGACACGAGGCATGGGTGAACCTGGTAGGACCGATCTTGACGTCGGCCGACAGCTCGCTTCAATACGCGTTGTCAGCAAGCGGTGAACAGTTCGCGGTGGCAGCCGAGCACGATGTGCTCCGGACGCTTGCGTTTTCCCCTGAGGTCTGGATCCGGCACCTGTGCGCGCTTGCCGATCGTGAGCCCACGCCGGGAGAAAGGGCCCACTATCCCGACGGCGCCACCAAGCAACCCCTCTGCTCGCGCTCCTAAAGGAGATCAGGTGCTCCGCTTGTGTACGGCGATGCTCACCATGACGCTTCTGGCTGGCTGTGCCGCCGGAGGCGTGAACGTACCCGACCCCACGCCGGCCGTGGTGGGGGAAACGAGTAGCCCCAGCCCGGCAACAGCCTACGACGCCGCCGCCGTGCGACGGCTGATGGAGGCGGACAAAGTAACCAAAATCATCGATGACGGCAGCCGGCAACCGGGACCGCTGCGTGCAGCACATGGCATCTGCCCTCACTGGCCGAAGGACTGCCAAGTGGCTTACTTCTTCTACGGCGACGACAAGGTAGGGGAGGTCAGGGCGCAGATCCTAGCGGTCGAGGGCTCTGATGGCCGCGTCGTTACCTTGGTCTTCCCCCAGTTCGGGCCGAACGACGCCAATTGCTGTCCTTCGCGCCCGGACCGGCATGTGCACTACACCTTCCGTGGCGGTGTCCTGGAGGCGGATCAGTCCCTTCCCCCGGGCAAGGTCTGGAACTACCTCGAGTGCACACCCGTCGACGCGCCCGGGTGCTCGTTCACGCTCGACCTGAACTCGCCGCCCCCTCGTTGAGCTCACCGACTGCGGTCGCCGAGACGGCTCTGGTCCCCCACCGCTCGATTGTGGGATGCCTGAGACCAGTGACCCGGATCGGCTCACATGAGAAAGGACCACCCGGACCCCGAGGGCCGGGTGGTCCCGTCCGGCCGGAGGCGGCGCGCCCCCGGCCGGGTGGATCCGCGGTGGGTCAGTGCGTGACGGCCTTCTCGGCGCCCGCGCCGGTGAGGGAGCGGACCTCGATCTCGGCGTACTTGGCGGCGTTGTACTCCTTGCTGAGCACGGTGCCGATGTAGCCGGCGAGGAAGCCGATCGGGATGGAGACGAGGCCGGGGTTGTCCAGGGGGAACCAGTGGAAGTCCGCCGTCGGGAACAGCGAGGTCTTCTTGCTGGAGACCACCGGGGAGAAGATGACCAGGAACAGGGCGGAGCCCAGGCCGCCGTAGATGGCGGAGACGGCGCCGGTGGTGTTGAAGCGCTTCCAGAAGAGGCTGTAGATGATGGCCGGGAGGTTGCCGGAGGCGGCGACCGCGAAGGCCAGGGCCACGAGGAACGCGACGTTCAGCGACTGGGCGAAGATGCCGAGCACGATGCTGACCGCGCCGATGGCGAAGGCGGCGATCCTCGCCACCCGCACCTCCTGCTGGTCGGTGGCGGTGCCCCTCTTGAAGACGTGGGCGTACAGGTCGTGCGCGAAGCTGGACGACGACGCCAGCGTCAGGCCCGCGACCACCGCGAGGATGGTGGCGAACGCGACGGCGGCGATGATGGCCAGCAGGATCGTGCCGCCCACGTCGCCGAAGATGATCTGGCCGACCTTCTCCGCGAGTTGTGGCGCCGCGGTGTTGCCCGCGGCGTTCTGCGCCGAGATCGCCTTGCTGCCGACCAGGGCGGCGGCGCCGAAGCCGAGCACCAGGGTGAGCAGGTAGAAGACGCCGATGATGCCGATGCCCCAGATGACCGACTTCCTGGCGTCCTTGGCGGTGGGTACGGTGTAGAAACGGATGAGGATGTGCGGCAGGCCGGCCGTGCCGAGCACCAGCGCGAGGCCGAGGCTGATCAGGTCCAGCTTGCCGACGAGGCCGGCGGCCTCGGTGCCGTACCGCAGGCCGGGCTCAAGGAACGCCCCGCCCTTGTCGCTCTGCGCGGCGGCGGTGCCGAGCACCTCCGACAGGTTGAAGCCGAAGTGCGCGAGCACCATGATCGTCACCAGAGCGGCGCCGCCCATGAGCAGCACGGCCTTGACGATCTGCACCCAGGTGGTGCCCTTCATGCCGCCCACGACCACATAGATGATCATGAGGACGCCGACCACCACGATGGTGCCGGCCTTGCCCTCGTCGGAGGTGATGCCGAACAGCAGGCCGACCAGCGCGCCCGCGCCGACCATCTGGGCGAGCAGGTAGAAGATGCTCACCACGATGGTGGAGACGCCGGCGGCCGTGCGCACCGGGCGCGGGCTCATCCGGAAGGCCAGCACGTCGGCCATCGTGTACTTGCCGGAGTTCCGCATCAGCTCCGCGACCAGCAGCAGCGCCACCAGCCACGCGACGAGGAAGCCGATCGAGTACAGGAAGCCGTCGTAGCCGTACAGCGCGATGATGCCCGCGATGCCGAGGAACGACGCGGCGGACATGTAGTCGCCGCCGATGGCGAGGCCGTTCTGCACGGGGCTGAACGACCGGCCTCCGGCGTAGAAGTCGGCCGCGCTCTTGGTGTGCCGGCTCGCCCAGAAGGTGATGCCCAGCGTCGCGGCGACGAACAACAGGAACAGGACGATGCCGAGCGCCTGCTCACTCATGCGTGCCTCCCTCGATGTCGGCGCGCAGCTTGTCCGACAGGGGGTCGAGCTTGCGGGCGGCGTGCCGCGAGTACCCCCAAGCGATCAGGAACGTCGACACGAACTGCAGAATGCCGAAGATCAGGGCGACGTTGATGTTGCCGAAGACCTTGGTGCCCATGAAGTCCCGCGCGAAGCCGGACAAGATCACATACAGTAGATACCAGACCAGAAAGGCGATGGTCACCGGGAAGGCCCACGAACGGTAACGCCGGCGCAGTTCCTGGAAATCGGGACTGGCTTGCATCTGTTCATATACCGATGACTCGTCATGTCGCGTGGCCACAAAACCTCCCACGTTGTGACTTGGATCACGCCTACGGTAGGAGGGGAGTGAGGGCGGCGCAGGCCCCGGCGCGCTTCCGTCGCCAAGCCGTACCTAACGCTCGGTCACGGGGGCGAGCGGTGCGCCGAAAGGGGCGTTCCACGCGACGAATGGTCCATGCCGACAAGCCGGTCAGGTCGAACGGGGCCGCCAGTCGCCGCGGTCGACGTTCAGCGCCTCGGGCGCGTGCAGCCGCACCATCGTACGGGCCACCCCCCGCGGTACCCGCCCGGGGGTGAACAGCGACACGGCGATCATCACGACGAACGCGATGGGCACGGTCCAGGCCGCGGGCTGGGCGAGCAGCGCGCCGGTCCAGCCGGTGTACGGCCCGCCGACGATCACCGCGATCACCGCGGCGCTGGCCAGCCCGCCGCCCGCGACCAGCCCGGCCATGGCGCCGGTGGTGGTGAGCCGCCGCCACCAGATGCCGAGCACCAGCAGCGGGCAGAACGACGACGCCGCCACCGCGAACGCCAGCCCCACCACGTCCGCCACCGAGAGCGACCGGGCCGCCATGGCGAGGCCGAGCGGCACGGCCACCGCGAGCAACGTGGCGGCGCGGAACGACGGCACTCCCCCGCGCAGGATGTCCTGCCCGATGACCCCGGCCACCGACACCGCGAGGCCGGAGGACGTGGACAGGAACGCGGCGAACGCCCCGGCGATGACGAGCGCGGTCAGCCACTCCCCGGCGGTGCCGCCGACCAGCCGCCCCGGCAGGGACAACACGACGGCGTCGGTGCGGCCGGTCATCAGCAGCTCGGGGGTGTACAGCCGGCCGAGCGCGCCGTAGACGGCGGGCATCAGGTAGAAGGCGCCGAGCAGGGAGAGCACCACCAGGGTGGTGCGGCGCGCGGCGCGGCCGTCGGGGTTGGTGTAGAAACGCACCAGCACGTGCGGCAGGCCCATGGTGCCGAGGAACGTCGCGAGGATCAGCGAGTACGTCGTGTACAGCGGGTGCTCGCGGCCCTGCAGCGGCAGCAGCCACTGCTGGTCGTTCAGCACCGGCAGGTCGTCCATGTGGGGCACCGGGGCCCCGGCGGGGAACGTCACCGTGGTGTCGTGCCGCACCCGGTGCTCCCCCGGGGTCAGGGTGAGCGGGGCGTCGCGCAGCCGGCGGCCGTCCACCTCGCCGGTGACCGTCACCTCCACCGGGGCGAGCACCCGCACGGTGACGTCGGTGCCGACCGCGACGGCGGTGCGCTCGGCGAACACCGGCGGGGCGTCGCCGCCGAGGTCGGGCCGCCCCTGGCCGTACCAGGCGAACAGCAGGAACACCAGCGGCACGGCGAGCGCGGTGAGCTTCAGCCAGTACTGGAACGCCTGCACGAACGTGATGGAGCGCATGCCGCCGGACAGCACGTTGACCGCCACCACCACGGCGACCAGCACACCGCCGGCCCAGGGCGGCGCCCCGGTGACCATGCGCAGCACCAGCCCGGCGCTCTGGAACTGCGGCATCAGGTAGAACCAGCCGATCAGCACGACCAGCACGCTCGCCATGCGCCGCACCGCCATCGACTCCAGGCGCGCCTCGGCGAAGTCGGGCAGGGTGTAGGCCCCCGAGCGGCGCAACGGGGCCGACACCAGGACCAGCAGCACGAGGTACCCGCCGGTCCAGCCGACCGGCAGCCACAACATGTCGGCGCCGTAGGCGAGGATCAGGCCCGCGATGCCGAGGAACGACGCCGCCGAGAGGTACTCCCCGCCGATCGCCGAGGCGTTCCACAGCGGCGAGACGGTGCGGGAGGCCACGTAGAAGTCGGAGGTCGTGCGGGACAGGCGCAGCCCGAACGCCCCGATCAGGATGGCCGCCACCACGACGACCGCCACGGCCGCCAGGCCGAGCGCGGGACTCACTGGCGTTCGACCAGGTCGGAGAAGTGGCGCTCGTTGCGCTCGGCCTGCCGGACGTACAACCAGGCCCCCACCACGAAGGCGGGGTAGATCAGCCCGGCCAGCACCACCCACGGCAGCGGCAGGCCGGCGACCCGCAGGTCGCGCAGGTGGGGCACCAGCAGGAACAGCAGCGGCAGCCCGCCGACGACGCAGCCGAGCACGGTGCAGACGAACAGCCCGAGGCGGAACTGGGTGCGGACCAGCGAGCGCATGTACACCTCGCCGAGCCGGGTCTGCTCGTCGATCTCCATGGTGGCCGGGTACCGGGGGCGGCGCGCGGCCGTGGTGCGCGGGCTGGTCACGACCTCACGGCGCGGCCGCTCGGGCGTCCGCGTCATTCGGCGCGGCCCTTCCTGGCCCGCCGCACCAGCAGGTCGCGCAGCTCGCGGGTGTGCCGGCGGCTCACCGGGATCTCGGTGTCGCCGATGCGCACGGTGCAGCGGCCGGAGTCGATGTGCAGCTCGTCGATGTGCTTGAGTGCCACCAGGTGGCTGCGGTGCACCCGGACGAACCCCCCGGCGGCCCAGCGCTCCTCCAGCACGGCCAGCGGGATGCGCACCAGGTGGCTGCCGGTGGCGGTGTGCAGCCGCGCGTAGTCGCCCTGCGCCTCGACGTACCGCACGTCGGAGCTGGCGACGAACCGGGTGACGCCCGCCAGCTCCACCGGGATGGTCTCGGTCTCCGGGGGCGGGCGTGTGGCGTCGGACGCCCCGCCGGGGGCAGCGGGGGCACCGGGCGCGCCGGGCAGGTTGGCGCAGACCCGGCGGACGGCCTCGGCGAGCCGCTCGGGGCGTACCGGCTTCAGCAGGTAGTCCTCGGCCTTGATCTCGAAGGCGTCCACCGCGTGCTCCTCGTAGGCGGTGACGAACACCACCCGGGGCGGCCGGGCGAACTGCGCGAGCAGCCGGCCGAGCACCACGCCGTCCAGGCCGCGCATGCGGATGTCCAGGAACACCGCCTCCACCGGCTTGCCGTCGGCCATCGCGCGGTCCAGCATCTTCAGGGCCGAGGCGCCGTCGCGGGCCAGCGCGACCTCGCCGATCCGAGGATCGGCGCGCAGCATGTAGGCCAGGTCTTCCAGCGCCGGCTGCTCGTCGTCCACCGCCAGCACGCGCAGG
Organism: Sphaerisporangium sp. B11E5; assembly: GCF_039871875.1. Lineage (NCBI taxonomy): Bacteria > Bacillati > Actinomycetota > Actinomycetes > Streptosporangiales > Streptosporangiaceae > Sphaerisporangium > Sphaerisporangium sp. B11E5. The sequence goes on from NZ_JBDPMD010000061.1 coordinate 32,533, forward strand.
CCGGTCACATCCACTTCCATTCACCCGTCGCACACCCGAATTCCCTAGAGAGTGATGAATCAGGCGAGGTAAGTCAACGGGGTGGAGGGCCTCGGCGGGTAACTATACGGAGACGCCGGGGCGGTACTTCGGCAGCCGCACGTTGATCTTGGTGCCCGCGCCGGCGGCCGTCTCCACGACCAAGCCGTACTCGTCGCCGTACACCTGGCGCAGCCGCTCGTCCACGTTGGCCAGGCCCACGCCGCCCGCCCCCGAGCGCTCGTCGGTGTCGCCGGACAGGATGCGCCGCAGCCGGTCGGGGTCTATGCCCACGCCGTCGTCCTCCACGCTGATCGCGCATTCGGCCCCCGCGTCCTCGGCGATGATCGTGATGCGGCCCTCCCCCGCCTTGCCCTCCAGGCCGTGCCGCACGGCGTTCTCGACCAAAGGCTGCAGGCACAGGAACGGGACGGCGACCGGCAGCACCTCCGGCGCGATGCGCAGCGACACCCGCAGGTGGTCGCCGAACCGGGCCCGCTCCAGGGTGAGGTAACGGTCGATGGAGCGCAGCTCCTCGGCCAGGGTGGTGAACTCGCCGTGCCTGCGGAAGGAGTAACGGGTGAAGTCGGCGAAGTCCAGCAGCAGCTCGCGGGCCCGCTCGGGGTCGGTGCGGACGAACGAGGCGATGGTGGTGAGGGAGTTGTAGATGAAGTGAGGGGAGATCTGGGCGCGCAGCGCCCGCACCTCGGCCTCCATGAGCAGCGTGCGGGACCGGTCGAGCTCGGCCAGGGCGAGCTGGGAGTCCACCCACCGGGCCACCTCGCCGGTCGCCCGCACCAGGCCGGCCGAGGCGTGGTCGCCGTACGCGGCCAGCGACCCGACCACGCGGTCGTCGGTGGTGAGGGGCACCACGACGGCGTGGCGCACCGGGCACTCGGGGCGGTCGCACGCCACGGTGTCCGGGCCGAGCACCTGGGTGCGGCCGTCGCGCAGGGTGGCCTCGGCGTGGGCGAAGGCCTGCGGGGCGTGGTGGTCGCCCGCGCCGTCGTACACCAGCAGCTCCTCGCCGTTGGTGATCGCGATGGCGGGCGAGCCGAGCAGCTCGCGCAGGTGGCGGGACGCCTTGAGCGCGCCCGCCGCGGTGAGCCCGGCCCGCAGCGGCGGCGCGGCCAGGGAGGCGGTGTGCAGGGTCTCGAAGGTGGCACGCTCCGCCGGGCCGGTGCCGAGCTCGCGGCGCCCGCGCAGCACCCGCCACAACACGATCGCGGGCACCCCCGCGAGGATCAGCAGCAGGGGCAGCGCGAACAGCGGTTCCACGCCGCCGGAGCCTACTGCACGCCGCCGTGCCGCAGGCCGCACCCGCACCCTCCTGTGGACGAACGGCGCCCGCCGCTCGCCCGGCGGGCCGTCCACCGGGACGAACGGCACCCCACCGACGCCAGGCGGGCGGCCCGACAAGCCGTGCACGGCCGTCACATCTCGCCGACAGCGTCGCGGATACGGGCCGCGTACTCGGCGGCCTCGTCGTCGCCGGCGTACTTGGTGCGGGGCCAGAAGAAGCCGCGCAGGCCGTCCTTGGGGTTGCGGGGCACGACGTGGGTGTGCAGGTGGGGGACGCTCTGGCTGACGCGGTTGTTCATCGCGACGAAGGTGCCGGCCGCGCCGAGGCCCTTCTCGACGGCCGCGGCGATCGCCCTGACCCGGGCGAAGTACGGCCCGACCGCCTCGGGCGGCAGGTCGGTGAGGGTCTCGACGTGCGCGAGCGGCACCACCAGCACGTGGCCCTTGAACAGCGGCCGGTTGTCAAGGAACGCCGCCACGACGTCGTCGGACGTCACCACCGCCGCGGGCACCTCACCCGCCGCGATCGCGCAGAACAGGCACCCGCCCGCGGCCGCGCTCACCAGCCCACCTTCGCCGCGCCGGACACCATCGCCCGCGCGATCACCAGCCGCTGCACGTCGTTGGTGCCCTCGCCGATCGCCATCAGCGGGGCGTCCCTGTAGAGGCGCTCGACGACGAACTCCTGCGAGTAGCCGTACCCTCCGTGGATGCGCATGGACTCCATGGTGACGCGCAACGCGACCTCCGAGGCGAAGTACTTGGCCATCGCCGCCTCCGCGTTGACCGCCCCGGCCTCCGAACGGGACGCCGCCCAGTAGGTCAGCAGCCGCGCCGCCTGGATGTCGGTGGCCATGTCGGCGAGCTTGAGCTGGATCGCCTGGAAGTCCGCGATGGGCCGGCCGAACGCCTGCCGCTCCCGCGCGTAGCCGAGCGCCGCCTCGTACGCGCACTGCGACACCCCGACCGCGCGGGCCGCGATGTTGACCCGCCCGAGCTCCAGCGCCGACAGCACCTGCTGCATGCCGCGCCCCTCCACGCCGCCGAGCAGCCGGGAGGCGGGCACCCGCACGCCGTCGAAGACGACCTCGCAGGTCTCGGTGCCCTTGTAGCCGAGCTTCGGCAGGTCGCGGCTCACGGTGAACCCCAGATCGGCGTCCACCAGCAGCACCGACATGCCCTTGTGGGCGGGCTCGGTCACCGACGTCTTGACCAGCACGGGCAGCGGGTCGGCGTGCCGGGCGTTGGTGATCCAGGTCTTGGTGCCGTGCACGACGTACTCGTCGCCGTCCCGCACGGCCCGGGTGGCGATGCCCTGCAGATCGGTGCCGGCGCCCGGCTCGGTGAGCGCGATGCCGGTGCGGCGGGCGCCGGTGGCGAGGTCGGGCAGGTACGCGGCCTTCTGCTCCTCGGTGCCGTACGCCGCGATCATCCAGGCCGACAGGGTGTGCGAGCCGAGGACACCCGCCACGCCCATCCAGCCCCGGGCGATCTCCTCGAAGACCAGGGCGAACGACACCCGGTCCAGCTCCAGCCCGCCGTACTCCGCGGGCACGGTGACGCCGAACAGGCCGAGCCGCCGGAACCCCTCGACGATCTCGTCCGGGTAGCGGCCCTCGCGCTCCCACTCCGCGGCGACCGGCGCGATCTCCCTGTCCACGAACTCGCGCAGCGTGCGCCGGAACAGCTTCTGGTCCTCGTTCAGCTCGAAGTCCACGACCCGCCTCCGCCGTCTAGAGCGGCCCGGTCCGGGCCTCGGGAAAATGGTGCCGGTCCTGCGCCGAATCCCTTTTGTACACGAGGACGGCCCGCCGCCAGGACATCACCTCGTCGCCGTCCTGGTTGAGGCCCCGGGTGCGGCAGGTGACGACGCCTGCGTACGGCCGCGACCGCGACTCGCGCTTGTCCAGCACCTTGGACTCGGCGTAGAGGGTGTCGCCCGCGAACACCGGGTGAGTGAGCCGGATCTCGTCCCAGCCGAGGTTCAGCTCGGCGTTCTGGCTGATGTCGATCACCGACATGCCGAGCACGATCGCCACCGTCAGGCCCGAGTTCACGATGACCTTGCCGGCGGGGGCCCGGGCGGCGTAGTGGGCGTTGAAGTGGTTCTGGTTGGTGTTCATGGTCAGCAGCGTGAACCACGTGTTGTCCGCCTCGGAGATCGTGCGGCCGAAGGGGTGCTTGTACACGTCGCCGACCACGAAGTCCTCGTAGTAGCGCCCGATCCGGGCCTCGTACACGGTCACGGCCCCGCCCCTTCCCCGCTCGCACCGGCTCGTTCCCGATCATTCCAGCACGCGGCCCGGCGGCCGGGCCAGCGGGGGGCCGGGTCCGCCCGCCCCCCGACCTGCGCGAATCGCCCGATGTGCTAGTCATGACCATGTAACACCTGCGACGGCGTCCCCCTGACGGCGGAGGATCATCATGAGCGGCATCGGCCACGCCAACCCCCTGACCGCGTACGGCCTTCCGGCGCTGCGGCACCGGCGCAGCGCCAAGTGGCGGCAGTACCCGCCGGACGTGCTGCCGGTGTGGGTCGCGGAGATGGACACCCCGCTGGCGCCGCCGATCGCCGAGGCCCTCGCCGCCGCGGTCGCCCGGGGGGACACCGGGTACGCCGCCGCCGGCGCGCTTCCCGAGGCGTTCGCGGAGTTCACGGCCCGCCGGTTCGGGTGGCGGCCCGACCCGGCGTCCGTCCGGCTGGTGCCCGACGTCATGACCGGCATCGTGGAGGTGCTGCGCCACCTCACCGCGCCGGGGGGCCGGGTGGTGGTCAACACCCCGGCCTACCCGCCGTACTTCCACTTCATCCCCAAGATGGGGCGCCAGGTCGTGCCGAGCCCGCTCGCGCTCACCGCCGAGGGTTACCGGCTGGACCTCGCCGACCTGGAGCGGCGCTTCGCCGGGGGCGTGGACGCGTTCCTGCTGTGCAGCCCGCACAACCCCACCGGGGTGGTGTTCACCGAGGAGGAGCTGCTGGCCGTGGCGGAGCTGGCCGAGCGGCACGGCGTGCGGGTGGTCAGCGACGAGATCCACGGCCCGCTGGTCTACCCGGGTGCCCGTTTCGTGCCGTTCGCCGCGCTGGACGCCGCCGCCGCCGAGCGGTCGGTCACGGTGACGTCGGCGTCCAAGGCGTGGAACCTCGCCGGCCTGAAGGCGGCGGTCGCCGTGTTCGGGCCGGGCGCCGGGGCCGAGCTCGCGGCGATGGACGGCGAGATCGGCGAGCTCAGCGGCCTGTTCGGGGTGATCGCCGGGCAGGCGGCGTTCGCCGAGGGCGAGCCGTGGCTGGACGATCTGCTGGCCGGGCTGGACGCCAACCGGCGGCTGCTCGGCGACCTGCTGGCCGAGCACCTGCCCGAGGCCGGGTACCAGCCGCCGCAGGCGACCTACCTGGCCTGGCTGGACCTGCGCGCCCTCGGGCTCGGCGAGGACCCCGCGGAGTGGTTCCTGCGCCGGGGCGGCGTCGCCCTGTACTCCGGCCCGAAGTTCGGGCCGGGCGGCGCGGGCCACGCCCGGTTCAACTTCGCCACCGACCCCGCCCTGCTGACCGAGGCGGTGGAGCGCATGGCGGCGGCCCTGCGCTCCTGAGGGTCAGGTGTCGACGAAACCGGCGGGGACCATCACGCGCAGGCCGTTGGGCTCGGTGCGGATGGTCAGCGGGGTGCTCAGGCGCACCTCGCCGTCCACGTCGGCCGGCATGGGCGGGTCGGTCTCGATCAGCATCTCGGCGCCGGTGACGAACGGGCCACCGGCGAGGCTGCGCCACCGGCCGGTGGTGGCCCGCACCAGCGTCTCGGCGAGCAGCCGCAGCTTGCGGCCCGAGCCGAGCTGGTAGGCCACCAGGCGGCGGTTGTCGATGCTGATGTCCCTGGCGATCTGCCAGCCCCCGTGGTAGCGGCCGTTGGCGATGTTGAGCTGGTGGGTGAGCAGCTCGTGGCGGCGGCCGTCCACCGTGACGTACGCCCGGAACGGCCGGTGCCGCGGCAGGGCGGCCAGCGCGGTCAGGGGGTAGGCGGCCCGGCCGAGCAGCCGCTTGAGCCACGGCTTGACGGTGCCCGCCACCTCGACCGACACCCCGAAGCTGGCGAGGTTGGCGAACGGCGTGTCCCCCGCCATGCCGAGGTCGATGTCGGCGACCTTGCCGAGGCCGAACACCTTGACCGCGCGGGCGAGGTCGAGCGGCAGCCCGAGGCTGCGGGCGAAGTTGTTGGTCGTGCCGAGCGGCAGCACGCCGAGGGCCACGTCGCGGTGCGCCACGTGTTTGACGGCCTCGCTGAGGCTGCCGTCGCCGCCGCCCACCACCAGCAGGTCCGGCTGGAGGCCGAGCGCCTCCTCGAGGATCTCGGGGAGCCGCGTGGGGTCGGTCACCGCGTAGGTGCGCATCGGGCGGTAGCCCTCGTCCCGCAGCAATCGCAACGCGTCGAAATACAGGCGGCGGCCCCGGCGCGACCTGGTGTTGACCACCAGCACCAGGCGCCGCAGATCGCGGATCGCCTTGGTGTGCTCCGTCTTGCTCCGCAACTCGCTCACCGATCACCCGTCCCCGTAGACAGCGTCCCGGGACATGCTATTTGAGGCGGGAAAGCGAACGGGGCGGGTACGGCAGTGCCGTACCCGCCCCGCGGGAGCCCTCAGGTCAGCCGCCCGAAGGTCACTTCAAGGTCACTTCTTCGACGAGGTCACCTGGAGGATGACACCGAGGTTGCCCGGCAGCGGCGAGACCAGCTTGATCTGCACGCCGAGCTGCTTGCCCTCGTCGCCGGGGTTGCCGGTGCCGAGCGTGAACCCGTTGACCGTCTCGCCGTACAGGTCCGTCGCCGGGGTGCCGTCGGGGTTGACGACTCGCACCGAGTACGGCTGGTTGTCCTTGGACGGGACGACCGCCGAGCCGTCGCGGAACCGGTAGTACAGGCCGTCGTCACGGATCTCCAGACCCGGGTACCAGCCCTTGGCGTCGGTGAACGCCTTGACCGGGTTCTGCGGGCTGAAGTTCGTGCAGACCTGGACGAACGGCGCCGACTCGAGGCACTCCTTGAAGGAGTACGTCTTGTTGAAGCCGAACGCCGCGTTGGAGGACTGCGGCCGGGACGGGATGTTCTTCAGCACGCCCGGGTCCGCCTCGGCCGCGGCGCCGGTGCGGCGCAGCGGGTCGAAGTGGGAGTCCACGAGCAGGAGCTGACCCTTCGGGCCCGCCGACGGCAGCGACCAGATGTTGGCCGAGCCGTGGTTGACCGTGTAGGCGGTGTCGCGCAGCCACACCAGCAGACCCGGCGCGTTGTACGGGGTCTTCTCCACCTTCCAGGCGCCGTCACGGAGCCAGGTGGTGTCGTAGGCGTACTTCAGGCCGTTGTCGAACCCGTCCAGGTTGCGCCACTCGGCGAGGTAGTACTGCGCGCTCTGCTGGGAGCCGCTGTACCGCTGCCAGCCGGCACCGGTGGTGTCGGTGAAGCTGCCGGTGGCGGCGGTCCAGCCGTTGGCGCCCGACTCGACGTCGTCGCTGAAGACCGTGGTGGTGCCGTTGGTCACGGAGAAGTCGTCGAGGAACCAGCCGCGGTCGTTGAACGCCGCGTCGGTGGCGTAGCGCGTCCGCAGCGTGATGTTCTGGCCGGCGAACGGAGCGAGGTCGACGTAGAGGTGGCGCCAGCCGCCCGACTCGCCGGTGAGGCCGTACTTCTTGCCGCCGTAGTCGACCATGCGCTTGTTGGGGTCGGCGTAGCCGTCATCGGTGGAGGCGAGCGAGCCGTCCTCAGCGTAGATCTTCTGCTCGTTCCAGGTCGCGCCGCCGTCGGTGGAGACCTCGACGAAGCCGTAGTCCCAGTCCGCCTCGATCGTGTAGTCGGTCCAGAACCGGAACTTCACGTCGGAGCCGGACGGCACCGCGATGGAGCGGGTGAGCCGGACGTCCGCCCAGTCCTGGTCGCTGTTGGACCACCACAGGTTGGACCCGCTGTGCGGGGTGCTCAGCGTCACCGTCTTGGGCGGCAGGTTGACCCGCACGCCGTCCTCGGTGAGCTTCGGCGTGCGCGAGGCCTGGCCGACGGTCACCAGCTTGGTCCCGGTCCCGGGATCGACGACCTTCGGGTTGGCCCAGCCGAGCACCCACTTGTCCCACAGGCCCATGTGGGTCGGCATGGACTGGAAGATCGGGCCCGAGTGGGAACCAGTGGACATCAGGTCCCAGAACTCCACGGAGGTGTCGCCACCGCCGCTGGAGTCGTACAGGTCGGGCAGGCCGAGGTCGTGGCCGTACTCGTGGGCGAAGACGCCGACGCCGGAGTCCTCGGGCTGCACGATGTAGTTCGAGATCTTGACGTTGGTGCCGGGCACGGTGTAGCCGCCGGGGATGGCGCTGGAGTGCGCCCAGATGGCGTAGGTGCCCTCGGCGCCGCCGCCGCCCGACTTGTCCTCACCGGCGTGCACGAGCACCAGGTGGTCGACGACACCGTCCGGCTCGTTGACGTTGCCGTCACCGTCCGCGTCGGAGGTGTCTTCCTTGTCGTAGTCGGCCCACGGGAAGCTCGGGTTCTGCGCGGCCAGGACGTTCACCGCGTCGATGCCGAGCTGGGCGGCGCCACGCGGGTTGTCCGGGTGGCCCGACATGTCCTGCGGAGCGGCGTTACAGGCGCCGGCGCCGTACCACGCCTCGGAGTGCGGGACCTTCAGCCAGCCGATGGCCTCACCGGTGACGGTGTAGGCGCCCTTCGACATCTCCTCGTACATCTTCTTCATGGTGTAGCCGGAGATGTCGATGCCCTTCTTGCCGTCCCGGGGGTCGGTCAGGTCCGTGCGGACCCGCTGGGTGATCCCCCTGTCGGAGTAGAGCATCGCGTTGTAGTGGGCGTTGTTGAAGTCAGGCACCCACATCGAGTTGTTGTCCTTGCCCCCGCCTCCTGCCTGCGCGGGGTTGGGGATCTTGTTGTGCAGCGGGCCGTTGACCTTCGTGCCCGGCGGCTCGGTGACGCAGACGCTGGTGTCGTCGGTGCTGGTCGGACGGCTCCAGCCGGAGAAGTCGTCGTTGGCGTTCTCGTTGAACTCCACGAGCAGGGTCAGCAGCTTGGCTTCCTGCGTGGTGTTGGCCTTCTTGTACAGCCATTCGTACGGGTTCTTGCCGGTGCGCGCCGCCTGGCGCTCGTGCTTGGTGAGCACTCGCGCGGCGACCGGGTTGCCGAGGCTGTGCTTATGGTCGAATTCCTCGGCAGTGGGCGCACTGCCCTTCCGCTTGCCGGCGTTGGTGTCGACCTTCTCCGCGGCCTTGGTGGCCGAGTCGGCCTGCACCCGCGGAGGGGCGTAGTTGATGTAGTAGTCGCTCGCCTTGGGCTGGTACCGGGCAACGGTGCCGTCCCCCGCCGTGGCCGGGGACACCGAACCCGTGACCACGAGCCCCGCCGCCGCCAGTCCCAGAACCGGCAGCGTGGCGACGAGACGCCTGACTCTGCGTGACAACAGGGATCCTCCTCATACAACGCCAAGAATCGGCAAAGCGGACGTTAGAGGAAAAAGTAAAGGGAAAGTAAAGTAAACTTGGGTTGTTGCTGAATCGTCATCTGGTCGAGTCGAATGGCCCGATCCCGTCGGAGGATCCGCTCCCGAGTGGGCGAATCGCCGCGCGGAACATAAAGTCACAGGCGTGAACCACCTCGCTGACCTGGTCGGCGCCCTGCCGCCCGGCCGCGTCCTGACCGACCCCGACGTGGCCGCCTCCTACGCCCGCGACCAGACATTCCTCGCGCCGGGCACGCCGCTGTGCGCGGTCGCCGCCGAGACCCGCGACGACGTGGTGGCCACCCTGCGCTGGGCCACCGAGCACCGGGTGCCGGTGGTGCCCCGCGGCGCCGGCACCGGGCTGGCGGGCGGCGCCACCGCGGTGGACGGCTGCGTGATGCTCTCCCTGGCCAAGATGACGGCCGTCCGCGAGTTGTCGCCCGCCGACGAGATCGCCGTCGCGGAGCCCGGCGTGATCACCGCCGACCTGGACCGCGCGGCCCGCGAGCACGGGCTGATGTACGCGCCGGACCCGTCCTCGTACGAGATCTCCACCATCGGCGGCAACCTCGCCACCAACGCGGGCGGGCTGCGCTGCGTGAAGTACGGCGTGACCCGCGACTCGGTGCTCGGCCTTGAGGTCGTGCTGGCCGACGGGCGCGTGCTCGCCACCGGGCGGCGCACCATGAAGGGCGTCACCGGGTACGACCTCACCGGCCTGTTCGTCGGGTCGGAGGGCACGCTCGGTGTGATCACCGAGGCCACGCTGCGGCTGCGGCGGGCGCCCGACACGCCGCCCGCGACGTTCGCCGCCGAGTTCCCCTCCCTGCGGGCCGCCGGGGACGCCGTGGCGGCCATCGTCGCCGCCGGGTGCCGTCCCTCGCTGCTGGAGCTGATGGACCGCAACACCCTGCGGGCCATCGACGACTGGAAGAACATCGGCCTGGAGCCCGGGGTGCGGGCCATGCTGATCGGGCAGTCCGACGACGGCCGCCCCGGCGAGGCCGAGCGCATGGCCAAGCTGTGCGAGGCCAACGGCGCGGGTTTCGTGGCCGCCACCTCCAGCCCCGAGGAGAGCGACGAGCTGATCGGGGTGCGGCGGCTGGCGTACCAGGCCAAGGAGCGGCTCGGCGCGTGCCTGGTGGAGGACGTGTGCGTGCCCCGCTCCGCGCTGCCCGAGATGATCTCCGAGATCGAGGCCGCCGCGGAGCGGCACGGCGCGCTGATCTGCACGGTGGCGCACGCCGGGGACGGCAACCTGCACCCGGTGTTCGTCTTCGACCGCGGGCTGCCCGAGCCGCCGCCGCACGTCTGGGCGGCGGCCGACGAGGTGTTCCGCGCCGCGCTCCGCCTCGGCGGCACGCTGACCGGCGAGCACGGGGTGGGCGTGCTGAAGCGCCGCTGGCTGGACCTGGAGCGGGGGCCGGTGTCCGGGGACGTGCAGCGCGGGATCAAGGACGTCTTCGACCCCTTGGGCATCATGAACCCCGGCAAGGCCATCTGACACGGGCTGTCCCGCTGGTAGCGTGCGCAAGGCCGACAAAACTCACCAAGTCACGGTTACGGGGGTCCCAGTGACGCAGGCGCTCACCGGCGGCGACCCGCCCCGCCTGGGCGCGTTCGAGATCGTCGGGCGCCTCGGGGAGGGCGGCCAGGGCGTCGTCTACCTCGGCCGCGGGCCGTCCGGCGAGCCCGTCGCCGTCAAGCTGCTGCACGCCCGCCTGTCGGAGGACAGCGACGCCCGGGCCCGGTTCCTGCGCGAGGTGTCGGTCGCCCAGCGGGTCGCCCGGTTCTGCACCGCCCCGGTGCTGCACGCCGACGTCGCCGGGGACCGGCCCTACATCGTCAGCGAGTACGTGCCGGGGCCGTCGCTGCGGGCACTGGTGGAGCGGGACGGGCCGCGGCGGGGCGCCGCGCTCGACCGGGTGGCGGTCAGCACGGCCACCGCGCTCGCCGCCATCCACCGCGCCGGCATCCTGCACCGCGACTTCAAGCCCGCCAACGTGCTGATGGGGCCGGAGGGGCCGGTCGTCATCGACTTCGGCGTGGCCCGCGCCCTGGACACCCCCGGCGCCACCCTCACCGCCGACACGCTCGGCACCCCGGCGTACCTGGCACCCGAACAGCTCGGCGGGGGGCCGCTCACCCCCGCGGTGGACGTGTTCGCGTGGGGCGTCACCATGGTCTACGCGGCCGGCGGACGGCCCGCGTTCGGCGCGGACTCCATCCCCGCGGTGATCAACCGCATCCTGAACGAGCCACCCGACCTGCGGGCCCTCGACGGGCCGCTGCGCGACCTCGTGGCCGCGTGCCTGGCCAAGGACCCCGCGCGCCGGCCCACGGCCGAGCAGGTGGTGTCCCACCTGATGGGCCGGCCGTCCACGCCGCCGGCCCCGCCGCGCGAGCCGCGCCGCCTTCGGCCGGTGCTGCTGCCGGTGGCGGCGGGTGTCGTCGCCGCGGTGCTCGCGGCGGGCGTCACGCTGGCCCTGCGGACCGGCGGGGCGTCCCCGCAGGCGCAGCCGCCGGTCGTCGCGGGCGTCGAGGGCGGCGAGTCGCCCACCGCGGAGGCGCCCGCCACGGCGGCGTCACCGTCGCCCCGGCGGACCCGCACGCCGTCCCCGAGGGCCACCCGCCCGGCGGCGGCCCGCACCCCCCGCCCGTCGGCGTCGCCGTCACGCGCCCGCACACCGTCCCGCACGCCGTCGCCGTCCCGCACCCCCAGCCGTACCCCCACGGCCACCCCCACCCCGACACCGTCCGCGACACCCAAGCCGACGGCCACCCCGAAGCCCAACCCGTACACGGCGGCACAGGTCTGCGGGTCCGGGTACAGCCGGGTGGACGCACACGCGCTCGGCACGAAGGCCACGGTCGTGCTCATGTACAACGCGACGGCCGGCAAGAACTGCGTGGTGACGCTGTCGAAGTACGTCGCACCGCAGAAGGTCAAGATGTCGGTGGTGCTGAAGGTGCAGGGCGGAACCTCCGGCTCCGACGCCGGAGCGTTCACCGCCTACGCCGGGCCGGTGCGGCTCACCGCGCAGAAGACGTGCGTGATCTGGGGCGGGAGCCACTCGGGGACCTCCTGGCAGAGCGGCTGGTCGCACTGCGGGTAGCCTGCGTCGGGAGAACGATCTCCAGGAGACCAGCGTGATCCACAGCAGGCTCGATCCCGCCGACCCCACCGTCAAGGCCAGGCGGGCGGCCATGCTCGCCAAACTCGCCGAGCTCGACGCCGAGCACGCCAAGGCCGTCGCGGGTGGCGGCCCGAAATACGTCGACCGGCACCGCGCGCGGGGCAAGCTGACGGCGCGGGAGCGGATCGAGCTGCTGGTCGACGCGGACTCGCCGTTCCTTGAGCTGTCGCCGCTCGCCGCGTGGGGCAGCGACTTCCCTGTGGGGGCGAGCGTGGTCACCGGGATCGGGGTCGTCGAGGGCGTCGAGTGTGTGATCGTCGCCAACGACCCCACCGTGCGGGGCGGGTCGTCCAACCCGTGGACGCTGCGCAAGTCGCTGCGGGCCTCGGACATCGCGCTGGAGAACCGGCTGCCGCTGATCAACCTGGTGGAGTCGGGCGGGGCGGACCTGCCCACCCAGAAGGAGATCTTCATCCCGGGCGGGCAGGTGTTCCGGGACCTCACGCGGCTGTCGGCGGCCGGGGTGCCGACGATCGCCCTGGTGTTCGGCAACTCCACGGCCGGCGGCGCGTACGTGCCAGGGCTGAGCGACCACGTGGTCATGGTGCGGGAACGGGCCAAGGTGTTCCTCGGAGGGCCGCCGCTGGTCAAGATGGCCACCGGGGAGGAATCGGACGACGAGTCGCTCGGCGGGGCCGAGATGCACGCCCGGGTGTCGGGGCTCGCCGACCACCTGGCGCTCGACGAGCACGACGCGCTGCGGATCGGGCGGCGCGTCGTACGGCGGCTCAACCGGCGCAAGGACCCCGTCCCCGCGGGGACGCCGCCTCTGTACGACGAGGAGGAGCTGCTCGGCGTGGTGCCGGAGGACCTGAAGGTGCCGTTCGACCCGCGTGAGGTGATCGCGCGGGTGGTGGACGGCAGCGAGTTCGACGAGTTCAAGGCGCTGTACGGTGCCGGGCTCGTCACCGGGTGGGCGGAGCTGCACGGGCACCCGGTCGGGATCCTGGCCAACGCGCGGGGTGTGCTGTTCAGCGAGGAGTCGCAGAAGGCGGCGCAGTTCATCCAGCTCGCCAACCAGACGCGGACGCCGCTGGTGTTCCTGCAGAACACCACCGGCTACATGGTGGGCAAGCAGTACGAGCAGGGCGGCATCATCAAGCACGGCGCGATGATGATCAACGCGGTGGCCAACTCGTCCGTGCCGCATCTGACCGTCGTGATGGGGGCGTCCTACGGGGCGGGCAACTACGGCATGTGCGGGCGGGCGTACGCGCCCCGGTTCCTGTTCTCCTGGCCGAGCGCCAAGTCCGCGGTGATGGGCCCCGCGCAGCTCGCCGGGGTGTTGTCGATCGTGGGCCGGGCGGCGGCCCAGGCGCGCGGGCAGGCCTACGACGAGGAGGCCGACGCGGCGATGCGGCAGATGGTGGAGGCCCAGATCGAGGCGGAGTCGCTGGCGTTCTTCCTGTCAGGGCGGTTGTACGACGACGGGGTGATCGACCCCAGGGACACCCGCACCGTGCTCGGCCTGTGCCTGTCCGCCATCGGGAACGCGCCCGCCCCCTCCCCCGCACCCGCCGGTTTCGGCGTCTTCCGGATGTGACCGACATGATCAGACGACTGCTGGTGGCCAACCGGGGCGAGATCGCCCGCCGGATCTTCCGCACCTGCCGGGCACTCGGCGTCGAGACGGTGGCGGTCTTCTCCGACGCCGACGCCGCCGCGCCCCACGCCGCCGAGGCCGACCACGCGGTGCGGCTGCCCGGGACGCGGCCCGCGGACACCTATCTGTCCGTGCCGTCGATCCTCGCCGCCGCCCGCGCCGCCGGCGCGGACGCCGTGCACCCCGGGTACGGCTTCCTGTCGGAGAACGCGGAGTTCGCGCAGGCCGTGCTGGACGCCGGCCTCACCTGGGTCGGGCCGCCGCCGGGGGCCATCGCGGCGATGGGCTCCAAGATCGAGGCCAAGGAGCTGATGGGCCGCGCCGGGGTGCCGCTGCTGGCGTCCCTGGACCCCGAGGCCGCGCTCCCGTACCCCGTGCTGGTGAAGGCCTCCGCCGGTGGCGGCGGCCGCGGCATGCGGATCGTGCGCGACCCCGCCGAGCTGCCGGACGCGCTGGCCGCGGCCCGCCGTGAGGCCGCGTCCGCGTTCGGCGACGGCGCCGTGTTCGTGGAGCCCCTGCTGGAGGACGCCCGCCACATCGAGGTCCAGGTCCTCGCCGACACCCACGGCACCGTGTGGACCCTCGGCGAACGCGACTGCTCCCTGCAACGCCGCCACCAGAAGGTCATGGAGGAGACCCCCGCCCCCGGCCTCGCGCCCGCCACCCGCGCGCTGCTCCTGGAGTCCGCCGTCAAGGCCGCCACCGCCATCGGCTACGTGGGCGCCGGCACCGTCGAGTTCCTGGTCAAGCCCGGCCCGTCCGGCGACACCGTGGCGTTCCTCGAGATGAACACCCGGCTCCAGGTCGAGCACCCGGTGACCGAGTGCGTCTACGGCGTGGACCTGGTCCGCCTCCAGCTGGAGATCGCCGAAGGCATCCGTCTCCCTCCCACGCCGCCCGCCCCCTCCGGCCACGCCATAGAGGTCCGCCTCTACGCCGAGGACCCCGCCGACGACTGGCGCCCCCACAGCGGCCCCCTCCACCGCTTCGAGGTCCCCGGCGTGGACGCGCACTTCACCGTCCCCCAAGGCACCGGCTACCGCCTGCGCCTGGACTCCGGCGTGGAAAGCGGCTCAGAGGTCACCGTCCACTACGACCCGATGCTCGCCAAACTCATCGCCACCGGCCCCACCCGCCGAGGCACCGCCCGCCGCCTCGCCACAGCCCTCGCCACCTCCCGCCTCCACGGCCCCACCACCAACCGCGACCTGCTGCTGAACGTCCTGCGCCACGAAGCCTTCCTCGCAGGCACCGTCCACACCGGCTTCCTGACCCGCCACGACCTGACCTCCACGGCCCCCGTCCCCCCGGCCACCGGCACGGTCGCAGCGTCGGTCCCCATGCCGCCCACCACCGGCACAGAGCCCCTCCCCCCGGCCACCGACGTGGGGGCCGCGTCGGAGGGAGCCGCCCCCCTACCCACCCTTTCCACCCCCGCGCCGTCAGGCGCGGGACGGATCGGGCCGGCGGCGCTGGCCGCGGCGCTGGCGCTGGCGGCCGGGCGGCGGGACGGGGCCCGGGTGCTCGGGGGGTTGCCGAGCGGGTGGCGGAACGTGGTGTCGCAGCCGCAGCGGGCTTCGTTCGAGGGGCCCGCGGGGCGGATCGAGGTGGCGTACCGGCTCACCAGGGACGGGCTGGTCGCCGAGGGGTTCGAGGGGGTGCGGCTGGTGTCCGCGAGCGCCGGCGAGGTGGTGCTTGAGGCCGGCGGGGTGGTGCGGCGCTTCGCCGTGGCCCGGTACGGGGACGTCGTGTTCGTGGACTCGCCGCTCGGGTCGGTGCGGCTCGTGTCGCTGCCCCGGCTGCCGGAGCCCGAGGTGACCGCGGCCCCCGGCTCCTTGCTGGCGCCCATGCCGGGTACGGTCCTGCGGGTCGAGGTCACGCCGGGTGCGGCCGTCACCGCGGGGCAGCCGATCCTCACGTTGGAGGCGATGAAGATGGAGCACCAGATCCGGGCCCCGGCGGCGGGCGTCGTCGCCGCCCTGGACGCGGCCCCCGGCCGCCAGGTCGAGGCGGGCGCCGTGCTCGCCGTCATCGAGGAGGCGTGATGCTCGTCGGTCTGGAGACGCGCGGCGGGGTGGCGACCCTCACCCTGGACTCCCCCGCCAACCGCAACGCCCTGTCCACCCGTCTGCTCGCCGAGCTCCAGGACGCCCTGGCGACGGCGATCGGCGACGACGCCACGCGGGTGCTCGTCCTCACCGGCACCGGCCCGGTGTTCTGCTCCGGCGCCGACCTCAAGGAGCAGGCCCCGTCCGGCGCCCCGGTGACCGGCGCGTTCCCCGACGTCCTGCGCGCCATCTGGGAGAGCCCCAAACCGGTGGTCTGCCGCCTCAACGGCACCGCCCGGGCGGGCGGCCTCGGCCTCGTGGCGGCCTGCGACTTCGCCATCGCCCCCGACACCGCCACGTTCGCGTTCAGCGAGGTGCGTCTCGGCGTGGTCCCCGCGATGATCGCGGTGACCGTGCTGCGGCGCCTCGACCCCCGCGCCGCGGCCGAGTACTTCCTCACCGGCGAGGTCTTCGACGCCGCCCGCGCCGTGGAGATCGGCCTGCTCACCCGCGCCGTACCGCCCGGCGACCTGGACCCGGCGGTCGCCCACTACACCGGGATGCTGCTCAAGGGCGGCCCCGAGTCCCTCGCGATCACCAAGCAGCTGGTGCGCACCGTCCCCGCCCTGCCGGTGGAGGAGGGCCTGCGGCGGATGGCGGACCTGTCCGCCGAGCGCTTCACCTCACCCGAAGGGCAGGAGGGCATCAGAGCGTTCATGGAGAAACGCCCCGCCTCGTGGATCCCGCCGCGGGACCCGTCGTGACCGGGAAGCCCCTGCGGGTGGCCAACTGCAGCGGTTTCTACGGGGACCGCCTGTCCGCCGCCCGCGAGATGGTCGAGGGCGGCCCCATCGACGTCCTCACCGGCGACTGGCTGGCCGAGTTGACCATGCTGATCCTGGCGGGCAACCGCCTGAAGGGCCGCCCCGGCTACGCCCGCACGTTCCTCACCCAGATGGAACAGGTACTCGGCACCTGCCTGGACCGCGGCATCAAGATCGTCTCCAACGCGGGGGGCCTCGACCCGGCCGGCTGCGCCGAAGCCGTCACGGACCTCGCCGCCCGCCTCGGCCTGAACGCCACGGTCGCCCACGTCACCGGCGACGACCTCCTGGCCGCCGGCACCGACCTGGGCGACATGATCAACCTCGACACCGGCGAACCCCTGACCGCCACCCCCCTGACCGCGAACGCCTACCTGGGCGGCCGCCCCATCGCCACCGCCCTGGAGGCAGGAGCCGACGTCGTGGTCACCGGCAGGGTGACCGACGCCGCCCTGGTCACCGGCCCCGGCATGTGGCACTTCGGCTGGACCGCCGGCGACCTCGACGCCCTGGCGGGCTCGGTGGTCGCCGGCCACGTCATCGAGTGCGGCTGCCAGGCCACCGGCGGCAACTACGCCTTCTTCGAGGAGATCCCCGACCTCCCCACCTGCGGCTTCCCCATAGCCGAGCTGCACGCCGACGGCTCCAGCGTCATCACCAAACACCCCGGCACCGGCGGCGCCGTCACCACAGGCACCGTCACCGCCCAACTCCTGTACGAGATCGCCTCCCCCCAGTACCCGGGCCCCGACGTCACCACCCACTTCGACACCATCCACCTCACCCAGCAAGCCCCCGACCGCGTCCACATCACCGGCGTCCGCGGCACCCCCCCACCGCCCACCCTGAAGGTCGCCCTCAACTACCTCGCCGGCTACCGCAACACCATGACCCTGGTCCTCACCGGCCTGAACCTGCAAGCCAAGGCCCACCTAGCCGAAGAGGCCATCTTCACCCGCATCCCAAGAACCTCCTTCTCCGAACTCCACATCGACCTCACCCCCATCACCACCCCACCCACCACCGCCCCCACTCCCTCACCACCCAAAGTCCCCACCCCCATCACCCCGCCATCTCCCAC
>NZ_JBDPMD010000062.1:0-49792 GCF_039871875.1 Sphaerisporangium sp. B11E5
CCCTCCCCCCACCTGCACCCGCCCCCGACCTGCCCACGTCACCCCCGAACTGCTCCTCGCCCGCGTCCGATCCACCTGTGCCCGCGTCCGATCCACCTGCGTCCGCCTCCGGTTCACCTGTGCCCGCGTCGGGATCACCTGCGTCCGCGTCGGGCCCAGCTGTGCCCGCCTCTGGCTCACCTGTGCCCGCGTCCGGTTCACCTGTGTCTGCCTCGGGTCCATCCGTGCCCGCGTCAGGATCACCTGGGTCCGCGTCGGGTCCACCTGGGTCTGCGTCGGGTCCACCTGGGGCCGCGTCCGGTCCACCTGCGTCCGCCTTCGGCTCACCTGTGTCCGCATGCGGCCCGCCCGTGATGGGCTCAGCCTGCGACTTAAGGCAAGTCTCTGCAGATGCCCCGTCAGTGGTGCCCTCGCCGGCGGAGACCCTGGCGGAGGAACGCTGCGCTGCTGAGACTCCCGTGGTGGCGGTTCCAGGAGCGGCGGTTCCGGCCGAGACGTCGGCAGGGGGGACAGGGGACGCGGTGAGGCTGGCGCGGGTGGCGTTGATGCGGATCGTGGACGCTGGCGATGCCCTCATGGGGCGTTTGGTCGCGGGATCTGGAGCCGAGGGGGCGCTCGCGCAGGTGCGAACGGGCGAACTCGATCCGGGTTTCCTTGCTGAGCTTGCGGCCATGCGGGGGAAACCGGTCGATCCCGAGCGGCGGTTGGCTGCCTGGCGGGCGCGGCTGCCCTATGTCGATGCCGAGGGTGATCTGGAACGGGGGGAGAAACTCGGTGCCCGCTTGGTCGTGCCTGGGGACGTCGAGTGGCCGACACAGCTCGATGACCTTGGTTACGAACGACCGCTCGGGCTCTGGCTCCATGGGAGCGCCGATCTGCGCTTCGCCTGCCTGCGATCCGTCGCCATCGTGGGTTCGCGGGCCGCGACTCCCTACGGTGTGCACGTCGCGGCCGAACTCGCGGCGGGGCTCAGCGAAGCCGGCTGGACGATTGTCTCCGGAGGGGCCTACGGCATCGACGCGGCGGCGCATCGCGGGGCCCTGGCGGGCGTCGCGGAGACGATCGCGGTGCTGGCGTGCGGCACCGACGTCGCGTACCCGGCGGGGAATCACGGTCTGTTCGAGGGCATGCGAGCACGAGGTCTCCTGGTCAGCGAATGCCCGCCGGGCGTGCGCCCGACCCGGCTCAGATTCCTCGTCCGCAACCGTCTGATCGCCGCCCTGACCCGGGGCACCGTGGTGGTCGAGGCCGCCCTCCGTAGCGGCGCCCTGAGCACCGCCTGCCACGCGGTCAAGCTCAGCCGCCACGTGGCAGCCGTCCCCGGTCCCATCACCTCCGACAACTCCGTCGGCTGCCACCGCCTCATCCGCCGCGCCGAAGCCGTCTGCGTCACCACGGCCCGCGAGGTGATCGAGTTGATGGCCGCCATAGGCGACGACCTGAGTCCTGAGCCCCGCGCCCCCGTCCTCCCGAGAGACCGCCTGGACGCCGAGTCCCGAAGCGTCCTGGAAGCCGTCCCGTCCCGCTCCGGCGCCGGCCCGGCCACCATCGCCGTCGCCGCAGGCGTCGACCTGATGACCACCCTCAGCCACCTGGGCGCGCTGGCCGCCGCCGGCTACGTAGAACGCACCGACAACGGCTGGCGCCTACGCCGAAGCACCTGACCTGCCCCGGCCACGACCTGACCCGCCCCGGCTACCCGCCACGGTTCACACGGCCCGTACCGGTGCTCACATGGAGGTCGGGTTCAGCGTTCACAGTCGATGCCGTCGTTGTCGCGGTCCTGGTACCAGTGGTACTCGGGGTCGATGTCGAGGCTGTAGGGGCCGTAGCCGTTGTGGTTGGCTTCGGCGCAGGGGTCGAAGCGAGGGTCGGTTCCGGAGGGGGTGAGGTCGGTCTGGGGGAGGATTTGGGATGGGGATCGGGGATTGGGTGGCAGTCGCAGGTGGTGGACCAGGTGCGGAGGCGGGCTGTCTGGGCTTTCCTCTGTTCGGAGCGGAGAAGGGGCGATTGCTCTGTGTCCTCATCCGGGCACGGAGGTGGAGCCGTTCGGAAGCTGCCTATATGCGGTCGCGGTGGAGGCAAGGAGGTATTTCGAATTGTGGTGCTGATTGATTGGGAGGTTGCGTTTTCTGACGGCCGGAGAATGGGACTTACGTCAGGATTTCGCGGCCGGGCTGGTGGGAGGGGTGTGCCCCTGGGGGCTCTCTCAGGTCGTCGCCTGGAGGTTCCAGCCGGTGGTGCTGTCGTGCTGGGGGTTCGATCTCGGTCGCCGGGCTCTTCGGGCCGGGCTGGTGGATTTCTGATCAGCGGGTTCGGGTGATCGGTTCGGGTCGGCCGGGTCGTGGGGTTGGCGCGGAGGGTTGGTTCGAGAGGTGGACTCGCTGGTCTGAGGGATGTTGTGGGTAGGTCGGAGATCGGGAGTCCAGGGGATCAGTCCCAGGTGGTGCCGTTGGTGGAGGCGGGGGCGGCGGCGAGGACGGAGGCGGAGTCCCAGGTCGTGCCGTCGGTGGAGGCCGGGGGAGTGTCCCAGGTGGTGCCGTCGTCGTCGGCGGGGGCGGAGTCCCAGGTGGTGCCGTCGTCGTCGGCGGCGAGGATCTTGGTGGTGGAGGGGGTGTCCCACGTGGTGCCGGCGACGGGGGAGGGGGTGTCCCAGGTGGTGCCGCTGCCGGCGGAGATTCCGAGGGCGATGGCGAAGGAAATGGCGCCGGTAATAAGAGCGGTCGAGACCTTGGTGACGAAGGTGCGGTCGGCCGTGGTGTTCGCGAGAGGAATCATTTCTGTTCACCTTTTCGGGTGTGCTTGCTCTTGCACAACCAACTCTGCGGTTTCTGCCACCCATGAACCAGATGAAACGGAGTCAGCAAGTTGCATGAGCGTGACCGCTTCCTGCCAGCCCTCTCCGGCCTATCGCCGTACCTGTGCGCCGTACCTGGAAATCCGCAGGTCAAGGGCTTGATCGTGGGGCCTGTCCGATAGCTGTCACGGGCCTCCAGGAGGCGTCGCGAGGGGGCCGGTGAGGGCGTTCCAGTGCGGGAGGAGGCGTACTCGTCCTCGCGCGATGAGGAGAAGGGGATCCAGGTAGCGGTCCGGGGAGATCAAGCCCCAATGGAGGCAGGTGAACGGGCAGTGTGCCGGGTGGGGTTCGACGACTCCGATCACCGTTTCGGGAGTCACTCGCTGCCCATGTCGCACGGTGGGCCGGACCGGAAGGTAGGTGGTGCGCAGGCCGCCGGTGTGGACGATCGAGACCACTCCGCGATCGGCGAGTCGCCCCGCGTACCGGACCACACCGGGACCGGCGGCGTGGACGGGCTGACCGGGGCGTGCGGCGAGGTCCGTGCCACGGTGGCCACGCAGCCACGGGTACGGCGGTGGGGCGAAGGGGCGGCCGACGTCCGGCGAGCCGTCCAGGGGTGATCGCCATCCGAGGGTCTGGGCTGGGGGGTCGTCGTTTCGGGTGGCACGGCCGGTGTCCGGCGACCCGTCCACGCGTGATTGTCGTCGGAGGGCTTGTGGTGGGGGGTCGTTGTTCTGGATGGCACGGCCGGTTTCCGGCGTGCTGTTCAGGGGTGGTCGCCTGTGGAGCGCTCGCGAGAGGGGATCGTCGTTCGGGAGGGCGTGTGCGCTGCGGGTTCGATGGGGGCGGGGGGGTGGCGTGGGGGGCGGGGGGGGGCGGGGAAGGGGGGGTGGTGTGGCCGGCATGGCGAGAGCGAGGAGCAGCAGCGGGAGTAGGAGCGGTGAGATCGCGCTGAGCGGTGGGCGGGGCCGTGGGAACGGCAAGGGGTACGGGGGCATGTGGTGCAGGGTGGCGCACAGGGCTCCGGCAGGGGCGACCGAAAGAGGTTCTGTGGATAAGTGGCGCCCATTCGAGAGGTGGCTGGGCCGCCCGTTCGGGAGGTGGTCGGGGCGTGGGTTGGGGAGGTGGCTGAGGCGTGCGTTCGGGGAGGTGGTTGGGTCCTGTGTTCGGGGGGTGGCCGGGGGGTGTGTTGGGAGTGGCTGGGGCGTGCGTTCGGGGAGGTGGTTGGGGCGTGTGTTCGGGGGGGCGGGGGTGTGTGAGGTTGGTGGAGGCGTGAGTTGGTTGCGGTGGACGCGGGTCTTGCTAGTTGGTTACTCAGCGATTTTGTGGGGTGAGGGCGGCTGCTTCGCCTGCCGGGGCGCCGGGTATTTGGTGCCGCTGATCGGTGGTTTCAGCGTTCGGGGGTGCCTGTTGCTTTCATGGGGAAATCCTCGATGCCGAGGACGCGCAGCAGGTCCAGTCGCTCGCGGGTCTCGGTGTCGGCCGGGGTGAGTACCAGTAACTGCTGTCGCTGGTCGGGAGTGACCAGGGTCTCGCAGTCCAGGAGCAGGCGGCCTACCCGCGGGTGCAGCAGGGTCTTGCGGGCGGCGCGCCGGACCGCCACCTCGTGCTCGGCCCAGAGCCGGCGGAAGTCGGCGCTCGCGGCCTGCAGACGATCGACGAGTCCGGCGACCACGGGGTCGGCGGATCGGCGGCCGGCGGTGGCACGCAGGTCGGCCACGATCTGACGGGCCTGATGCTCCTGCTCATCGGGAGGGCAGACGGCGCGGGTGGCGGGATCGGTGAACCAGCGGTACACGACGTAACGCCGGTCGCCGGAGAAGCCGGTGTGGTCGCCCGTCAGCAAGTGGGACGCGCGGTTCTGGGCGAGGACCTCCCCGAGGTCGGACAGCACCAGGGCCGGGGTGTCGCCGAGCAGGTCGAGCATGCGCACCAAGCCGGCGCGCGCCAGGCGGGCCACCCCGTCGGCGGGCGGGGGCCGGTGGCCGGCCAGGTGGAACAGATGGTCGCGCTCGTCGTCGGACAGGCGCAGCGCCCGGGCCAGCGCGCCGAGCATCTGGGTCGAGGGCTGACTGCTGCGCCCCTGCTCGAGGCGTACGACATAGTCCACCGACATACCGGCGAGCATCGCCACCTCTTCCCGGCGCAGGCCGGCGGTGCGGCGGCGAGGACCGTCGGCCAGGCCCACCTCGGCCGGACGGATCGCTTCGCGGCGGTGGCGCAGGAAGTCGGCGAGGTCGGCACGTTGCATGGCTTCATCCTGCCGCGCGGCCGGCGAGCCGAGCCAGGGAGCGGCTCTCCCACGATGAACGCTCCACTGCCGCGCGGCCGGCGAGCCGAGCCAGGGAGCGGCTCTCCCACGATGAACGCTCCACTTCCGCGCGTCCCGAGCCGGGCCGAGAGTCATGGGGGACGACATCGACGACGAGGGAGAACGTGATGCAGAGACGAACTCTGGGCCGCAGTGGGCCGGCGGTTTCCGCGCTGGGCCTGGGTGCGATGGGCATGTCGGGCGCCTACGGCGTGGCCGACCGCGCGGAGAGCATCGCCACCGTGCATGCCGCGTTGGACAGCGGCGTCACGCTGATCGACACCGGCGACTTCTACGCCATGGGCCACAACGAGTTGCTGCTCGCCGAGGCGCTGCGCGGCCGGGATCGCGACAGCTACCAGCTGAGCGTCAAGTTCGGCATGGTGCGGGGACCTGGCCACGAGTTCGGCGGGCAGGACTGCCGTCCCGAGGCGGTGAAGAACTTCCTGGCGTACTCGCTGACCCGGCTGGGCACCGGCCACATCGACATCTACCGTCCTGCCCGGCTGGACCCGGCGGTACCGATCGAGGAGACGGTGGGCGCGATCAAGGACATGATCGACGCCGGGTACGTGCGGCACATCGGCCTGTCGGAGGTGGATGCGGCGACGATCCGCCGGGCGCACGCCGTGCACCCGATCGCCGACCTGCAGATCGAGTACTCGTTGATCTCCCGGGCGGTGGAGGCGGACGTCGTGCCCACGCTGCGGGAGCTCGGCATCGGCCTGACCGCCTATGGCGTCCTGAGCCGCGGCCTCATCTCCGGGCACTGGACCGCCGGCCACACCGCCGGCCCCGGCGACAACCGCCGCTTCAGCCCGCGGTTCTCCGGCGGGAACGTGGAACACAACCTCGCCCTCGTGGACGCTCTGCGCCGGGTCGCCGAGGCGAAGGGGTGCACCGTCGCCCAGCTCGCCATCGCCTGGGTGGCCGCACAGGGCGAGGACATCGTGCCGCTGGTCGGCGCTCGCACCCGCGAGCGGCTGGCCGAGGCGCTGCCCGCGGTGGAGCTGACCCTCACCGCGGACGACCTCGCGGAGATCGAGAAGGCGGTGCCACCGGGCGCGGCGCGCGGCGACCGGTACCCGTCCGCGTTCATGTCGAATCTCGGCGTGGGCAACTGAGTCCGGTTCTCCGTATCGGCTGTTCCGACGGCTGCCGGATCCCGCCGCCAGGGCTCGGGGAGTTGGTGCTCGGCGCCGATGTGCGCCTGGCGGCGGGCGACCACGTCTCGTCCCGCGACATGCTCGGCATCGCCGGTGATTTCAGCGCTAACACATTGCCGTTAGCATCTATTGACGTGTAAGCGTTGATAACGAGATACTGCTATCAGTGCCTACACCGCTATGTCGCCGCCGGAACCTGGTGTGTGGCCCGGTCACACCGCCTGTGCCGGCATGCGCAATTCCCTGAGGGCGTAGGCCCGCCCGTGAACTGCTCGACCTCGCCGCACGCCGGGACCGGTCCGTACGGAGAAAGGACGACGATGATCTATCACGGCAGCCGATTCACCTTCAGACCGGATGTGCCACCGGAACAACGGACCAGGGCCCTGGAAAGCCTGCGCGACCTGGGACGGGTCATTCCGTCGGTGGAATCCGTCGCCGTCGGCCGTGACCACAGCGGCGAGTACGAGTGGGGCGCCGTCTTCGTCATCGGGGACCTGGAGGGCTACCAGCAGTATCTGACGCATCCTGGGCGCCGCCGCGCCGACCGGTTCTTACGGCCGCTGGTCGAGAGGTCCGCGTCGTTCGACCTGACCGACGACCCGGATCCGGAGACGGGCACGAAGATGGCCGAACTGCGTCGACGCCTGCGGGAGGCGCCGGCGGACCACGACCCCTTACCCGGGAGGCACACTCGCCGTACGGTGCTCAAGGCCATCGCGGTGACGACCGCGGCGGGGACGGGCACCGCCGTCGGCCTCGTCTCCGCCGCCCCGGCCGCCGCGGCCGGTCCGGCGGCGGCCGCGCCCGCGTACGCCGTCGCCGCCGGGGCCTCCGTGGAGGTCGCCTTGTCGGTCAACGGGCAACCGCGCAAGGTCGTCCTGGAGCCGAGGGTGACGTTGCTGGACGCGTTGCGGGAGCGGCTCGGCCTGACCGGCACCAAGAAGGGCTGTGACCGGGGTGAGTGCGGGGCCTGCACGGTGCTGGTCGACGGCGAGCGGGTCAAGTCGTGCCTGACGCTGGCGGTGATGCGGCAGGGGGCCGAGGTCACCACGGTGGAGGGGCTGGCGCGGGGTGGGGAACTGCACCCGGTGCAGGAGGCGTTCATCCGGCACGACGCGTTCCAGTGCGGGGCGTGCACGCCTGGCCAGATCATGTCCGCCGTGGCCTGTATCGATGAGGGGCATACGGGTTCCCAGGCGGAGATCCGCGAGTGGATGAGCGGGAACCTGTGCCGCTGCGCGGCGTACCAGAACATCGTCGCCGCGGTCGCCGACGCCGCGAAGGAGGTGCGGCGGTGAGGGCCTTCGGTTACACGGTCGCCGGCGACCCGGCCGAGGCGGTACGGATCGCCACACGCACCCCCGGCTCGACGTACGTGGCAGGCGGCACCGACCTGCTCAACCTGATGCGGGACGGCGCGGAGACCCACGACCACCTCGTCGACGTCAACCGTCTCGGCATGGGCGATGTGGCGGTCGACTCCAGGCGGCTGCGCGTCGGAGGGTCCGCCAGGATGCGCCAGGTCGCCGAGCACGCCGCCGTGCGGCGGGAGTTCCCGGTCCTGTCGGAGGCACTGCTGGCCTCGGCGTCCCCGCAGGTACGGAACATGGCCTCGATCGGCGGGAACCTGTTGCAGCGCGCCAGGTGCGGATACTTCCGCGACGCGGCCTCGCCGTGCAACAAGCGGGTCCCTGGCAGCGGTTGCCCGGCGATCAGCGGGCACAACCGGGGACACGCGATCCTCGGCGGCAGCGGCCACTGCATCGCCACGCACCCCTCGGACCTGGCGGTGGCGCTGGTCGCGTTGGACGCGACCGTGCGCCTGCTCGGCCCCGGCGGCGAACGGGCCGTGCCGATCGCCGACTTCTACCTCCTTCCCGGGTCCACGCCGGAACAGGAGACCGCGATGCGCCTGGGCGAGCTGATCACCCGGGTGGACGTGCCGCGCACGCCCCTCGCCGGGCGGTCGCGTTACCTGAAGCTGCGCGATCGGGCCACGTTCGAGTTCGCGGTGGTGTCGGTGGCGGCCGCGCTGCGGACCAAGGGGCGCATGGTGCAGGACGTACGGCTGGCGTTCGGAGGCGTGGGCACCCGTCCGTGGCGGGACACCCGCGTCGAGGCGGCGCTGCGGGGACGGCCGCTGACCGGGCAGGCGATCGCCGCGGCGGGCCGGCTCCTGGTCCGGGACGCCGAGCCGCGCGAGGGGAACAGGTTCAAGGTCGAGCTCGTCCAGCGAGCGCTGGTGAGCATCCTCAGCGATCTGGGAGGGCTTCGATGAGCGGGCTGGTGGGGCGCGGCGTGGCGCGGGTGGACGGCCGGGCGAAGGTCACCGGCGCGGCCCGTTACGCCGCGGACAACCAGGTGACCGGCGTGCTGCACGGTTTCCTGGTGATGAGCACGATCGCCCGCGGTGAGGTCCTGGAGATCGACACCAGGGCGGCGCTGGCGCGTCCCGGTGTCGTCGCGGTCTACACCCACGCCGACATGCCGAAGCTGACCCTGCCGCAGTTCCCGTACAACCGGCCCTACATCCCCATGCAGGACACGCGGGTGCACCACAACGGG
Source organism: Sphaerisporangium sp. B11E5 (assembly GCF_039871875.1). NCBI lineage: Bacteria > Bacillati > Actinomycetota > Actinomycetes > Streptosporangiales > Streptosporangiaceae > Sphaerisporangium > Sphaerisporangium sp. B11E5. The sequence goes on from NZ_JBDPMD010000062.1 coordinate 8,846, forward strand.
CAGCCGGTGGCCTACGTCCTCGCCCAGACCCTGGAGCAGGCGCAGGAGGCCGCCGACCTGGTGAAGGTCCGCTACCGGGCGGAGGCCCCTGTCACGCGGCTGGCGGACGCGTTCGACGAGGCGTTCCTGCCGGACGCTTTCCGCAACAGGCACAACGAGACCGTCCGCGGCGACGCCGCCGCGGCGCTCGAACAGGCCGAGGTGCGCGTCGACCGGACCTACAGCAGCCCGGCGCAGCACCACAACCCGATCGAGCCGCACACCACCACCGCCGTCTGGGACGGCGGCACGCTGATCCTGTACGAGAGCACACAGGGGGTGATCCTGACCAGAAAAGCCGTGTCGGACGCGTTCCGCATGAGCCCGGACCAGGTCAGGGTCATCTCGCCCTATCTGGGCGGTGGTTTCGGCGCCAAGGGTCCCACCTACCCGCACACGCTGCTCACCGCGGCGGCGGCGCGACTCGCCGGCCGGCCGGTGAAGCTGGTGCTGTCACGCGCGCAGATGTACAGCTCCAACGGTCACCGCGCCGAGTACCGCCACCACATCCGGCTCGGCGCCACCCGGCGGGGTGTCCTGACCGCGATCGCCGGCACCTCGACGGCGCAGGTGACCCGCATCGACGAGAACATCTACAACAGCAGCGACTCCATGCTCCACCTGTACGCCTGCCCGAACGTCCACGTGCGGCAGATGGGCGTGCGGCTGGACCTGCCGACGTCGAGCTACATGCGCTCACCGGAGACGACCGCGCACTTCGGCCTGGAGACCGCGATGGACGAGCTGAGTCACGAGCTCGGCATCGACCCGGTGGAGCTGCGCGTACGCAACCACAACGCGGTCAACCCGCGGACCGGCGAGCCCTACGCCGGCAAGCACCTGCTGGAGTGCTACCGGGCCGCGGCCGAGGCGTTCGGCTGGTCCCGGCGCGACCCCAGGCCGGGGACGACCAGGGACGGCGACGAGTACGTCGGCTGGGGCATGGCCACCGAGGCCCACACCTACGCCTGGATCGAGTCCGAGGCCGGCCTGACCATCGGGCTGGACGGGCGGGCCACCCTGCGCGTCGCCTCCCAGGAGATCGGCACCGGCACCTACACCGTGCTCACCCAGGTCGCCGCGGACGGGCTCGGCATGCCGCTGGACCACGTCACGACGCTGCTCGGCGACACCACGTACCCGCCCGCGTCGGTGTCGGCGGGGTCGTCCACGATGCCCAGCGTGGTCGGCCCGGTGTCCGACGCGGCGCGGAGCGCGCGGGACGCCGTGATCGCGCTCGCCGTGGCCGACCCGCGCTCCCCGCTGCACGGCCTGCCCGCCGAGGACGTCGTGACCGAGGCCGGCCGCCTGTTCGCCCGCGGCGACCGCGGACGCGGGGACAGCTACCGCGACGTCATGGCGCGCCACGGCCGCACCGTCGAGGTCCTCGGACGCGGGACCAACACGCCCGGGCATTCGTTCGGCGCGGTGTTCGTGGAGGTCCGGATCCAGCCCAGGCTGGGCAGGCTGCGCGTGACCCGGGTCGTGACCGCGCACGACCCGGGACGGGTGCTCAACCACCGGACCGCGCGCGGTCAGGTCATCGGCGGCGTGACCTGGGGCATCGGCTTCGCGCTGATGGAGCACACGACGGTGGACCCGAACACGGCGCGGGTCGTCAACCCGAACCTGTCCACCTATCTGGTCCCGGTCTGCGCGGACACGCCGTCGGTGGAGGCCCTGTTCGTGGACCGGCCGGACCCGGACAGCGCCGCGCTCCGCGCTCGCGGCTTCGGCGAGACACCAGGGACGGGTGTGCCCGCGGCGATCGGCAACGCGATCCACCACGCCATCGGCCGCCGCCTCCGGGACGTCCCCTTCACCCAGGACAAGCTGCTCTGATTCGCCGTATGCGCCGGAAGAGGGACGTCCGGGGACGTCCGTCCGCCGGCGCCCGGCCGGGTCAGCGGGCGGGGGTGTGGTTCGCGGCGCGGTCGAGGAGCTCGTTCAGGAGGGCCCGCTCGCCGGGGCTGTACAGGTCCGCCACCTCCCCGAGTACGGCTTTCAGCGCCACGGCCCGCTGGGCCGCGCTCGGGGCGCTGCCCGGGTCCGCGACGGTGATCGACGCGATGACGGCCTCGCGCAGGCGGCCGGGGAGGGCCGGATCGCGTTCCTCGGGAGGCGTCCCGATGAGGTTCAGCGTCAGGCCGACGCCCGCCGCGTGCACCATGCCGACGGCGGCCTCGACGCCGACGGAGAGCAGGCCCGCGACGGCGATACGCTCGACCAGCACGCGCAGCCGGTCCAACGACTGCCCGACGGCGGGGCTCCGGGACCCGGGGGTGGGCCGGCCGTACATGAGCAGGTACTGCGCCGGGTTCTCCAGGCCGAAGCCGATGTGTGTGTCCCAGCCGCGGCGCAGGTCCTCCACGGGGTCCTCGGAGAGCACCTGGCTGTGCTTCTGCGCGAGGTAGCGCACGAACCCGTCGGCCGTGACCGCATCGAGCAGGCCGTTCATGTCGGTGAACAGGCGGTAGAGCGTGGGGGCCTGCACGCCGGCCGCCGCGCTGACGGTGCGCGTCGTCACTCCTTCTCGGCCCTTGTCCCTGAGCAGCTTGGTCGTGGCATCGATGATGCGCCGCCGGACCTCTTCCCGATCACTCACGGATCGACGATAACTGAAAGCTGCTATCGACAATACGGCGCATCACTTTCGGTTCGAGGGGGTCCTGCCGGGCTGCTCCGCCGCGGTGGTGAGGCGGCGGAGGGGGGAGAGCCACACGCGGACAGGGGCCAGGCAGACCAGGGCGGCGCAGGTCCACAGGGCGGGACGCAGGCCGATGAGGTCGCCGAGGACGCCTCCGACGAGGCCGCCGAGGGTCATCACGCCCATGGTGGAGACGCTGAGGACGGAGTTCACGCGGCCGACGGCGTCACGGGGGGACTCGCGGAGCTGGATGCTGCCGTAGCAGACCGAGAAGATCACCGCGGACAGGCCGCTGAGCAGGTAGCCGCCCGTCACGAGGGGGACCACCACGGCGGGGGAACCGTGCGCGGCGGCGAGGACCAGCATCTCGGCGGGCAGGACGGTGCCCGCGACGAGCAGCGTCCTGTTCTCCGAGAAGCGGGCGGTGAGCCGGGGCGTGACGGCCGCTCCGATGATGCCGCCCACGCCGAAGGACGCCGTCAGCAGGCCGATGATCCCGGCGGGCAGGCCGAGCACCTGCACCGCGAACAGGACGTACAGCGCGAGCTGCGCGGCCGACGCGAAGTTGATCAGTACACCGGCCGTGATCAGTGTGCGCAGGACCGGGTGGGTGAGCACGATGCGCAACCCGTCCCTGATGTCGGCCGTCAGGCCGCCCCGGGGCCGGGCCGCGTCTTGAGGGGGGCCGGCGGGCTCGGGGGAGCGCAGCGAGCGCAGGCACAGGGCCGACAGCAGGAACGACGCGGCGTCCGCCAGGAGGGCGAAGGGAGCGGTGAGCGTCTGGACGAGCAGGCCCGCGAGACCGGGGCCGAGGACGCTCGCCGTCGAGTAGACGCTCTGGAAGCCCGCGATGGCGGCGGTGCGCTGGTGGTCGGCGACGACGCTCGGCAGGTGCGGGAACCAGGCCGCGCGGAACACCACCGTGCACGTCCCCACGACGAACGCGACCGTGATCAGCCACGCCACGCTCAGCACCCCCGCAAGCCAGGCCGCCGGCACCGTCAGCATGGCCAGGGCCGCGACCAGCTCGCACCCCACCAGGACGGGCCGCTTCCGGCGCAGCCGGTCGGCCCACGCCCCGGCGGGCAGCCCGATGAGCAGGTACGGCAGGGTGGCCGCCGCCGTGAGCATCCCCATCTGCACGGGCGCCGCGCCCAGCAGCACGGCGGCGGTCAGCGGCACGGCGAGGCGCGATACCTCGCTGCCGGTCTCGGACACGGCACGGGCGGTCCACAGCAGCCGGTAGTCGCGCTGCCTTCGGAGGGGGGTGGCGTCGATCACGATTATGAAGGTAGTGCTTCATAATCGTGAAAGCTAGCCTTTATATATGAGGGGATCCGGGCTTGATCGGGTGGGAGGGATGGCAGGCGGTGGGGGTTCTCGGCGAGCGCGGCCGGCGGGAGGTGGCGGGTGGGGGGACGCAGTAGCGTTCGGTGTATGAGTTGGCGGAACAAGCTGGTCGAGGATCCGCGGGCCATGCGGGCGTTGGCGCATCCGGCTCGGCTGGCCATACTCAAGCGGCTTCAGCTCGAAGGGGCCGCGACGGCCACCGAGTGTGCCGCGGTGGCGGGGATATCGCCCAGCGCGGGGAGTTATCACCTGCGCATGCTGGCCAAGTACGGGTTCGTCGAGGACGCACCCGCGCGGGGGGACGGGCGGGAACGGGTGTGGCGGGCGCCGTATCGGGGGTTCACGGTGCCGGAGCCGGACGAGCAGACGCCGGAGATGGTCGAGGCCAAGAACGTGCTGGCCAAGGTGGTGCTCGACGGCATGGCGGAGGACGTGCGCCGGTACCTGGACTCCAGTGCGCGCGAGTCCAAGGAGTGGCGGCAGGCGGTGACGCTCAGCCAGATGATCTTGCGAGTGAACGCCGAGGAGCTGGCGGACATCGGGCGCCGGGTGACCGAGATCCTTGAGCCGTACCTGACCCGCACCCGCGGGCCGGAGGAGGCGCCGCCGGACGCCCGGGTGATCCAGGGGGTCATCCACCTCTACCCCCGGCCGCCCGCCAAGGGGTAGGGCGTCGAGGACCGGGCCGTGGGTGGCCGGGTTACGGGTACACTTTCAGATGGCTCGTTTGAACGGGCCAACTTCGCACGCCCACAATGCGGGCCGTCCTCTCGGTCCAGGCCGCCGGTCTGGATGGGGCGGCTCAAGGGCGTCAGGGCGGGGGCCGCAGGCCTTCGCAGACAACCGAGACACGCGCCTTGGCCGGCGCTCTACCCAGGAGGACCATAACTCATGGCCCCCGTCGTCACCATGCGGCAGATGCTGGAAAGCGGTGTGCACTTCGGGCACCAGACCCGTCGCTGGAACCCGAAGATGAAGCGCTTCATTCTCACCGAGCGCAACGGCATCTACATCATCGACCTGCAGAAGTCCCTGTCGTTCATCGACCGCGCCTACGACTTCGTCAAGGAGACCGTCGCCCACGGCGGCACGATCCTGTTCATCGGCACCAAGAAGCAGGCCCAGGAGGCCATCGCCGAGCAGGCCGCGCGGGTCGGCATGCCGTACGTCAACCAGCGCTGGCTGGGCGGCATGCTCACCAACTTCTCCACCGTGCACAAGCGGCTTCAGCGCCTCAAGGAGCTCGAGGAGCTCGACTTCGACAACGTGGCAGGCTCCGGGCTCACCAAGAAGGAGCTCCTCATGCGCCGCCGCGAGAAGGACAAGCTGGAGCGCACCCTCGGCGGCATCCGGGACATGGCCCGTGTGCCGAGCGCGGTGTGGGTGGTCGACACCAAGAAGGAGCACATCGGGATCAGTGAGGCGCGCAAGCTGAACATCCCGGTCGTCGCGATCCTGGACACCAACTGCGACCCCGACGAGGTCGACTACCCCATCCCGGGCAACGACGACGCCATCCGCGCCGTCAGCCTCCTGACCAGGGTGATCGCGGACGCGGTGGCCGACGGCCTGATGACCCGCGCCGGCGCGAGCCGCGGCGGGGACGACAAGCCGGCCGGCCCGGTGGCCGAGCCGCTGGCCGAGTGGGAGCGCGAGCTCCTCGCCCGCTCCGAGGAGGACGCCGCCGCCCCCGAGGCCGCTCCTGAGGCCGCCGCCGAGGCTGCTCCCGAGGCTGCCGCCGAGGCCGCTCCTGAGCCCGCCACCGAGACCCCCGCCGCCGAGCCCGTCGCCGAGGAGACCGCCGCGACACCCGAGGCCGAGGCCGGCGAGGGCACCGCGCAGCAGAGCTGACGTTCGTCCCGCGACCCGGATCCACACCGGGTCCGCGGGCCTGGCTCTTCACGGGTGGGCGTGCTCGACCCCGAGCACGTCCACCCGATCCACGACGAACTCGACGAGGAAACACAATGGCTTCCGTGAACATGGCCGACGTCAAGCGGCTCCGTGAGCTGACCGCCGCCGGCATGATGGACTGCAAGAAGGCCCTTGAGGAGGCCGGCGGCGACATCGACAAAGCCGTCGACATCCTGCGGGTCAAGGGCGCCAAGGACGTCGGCAAGCGCGAGGCGCGCACCGCGTCCAACGGCCTGATCGCCGTCAAGCACGAGGGCGACTCGCTCGCCGCGCTGCTCGAGCTCAACTGCGAGACCGACTTCGTGGCCAAGGGCGAGCGCTTCCAGGAGCTGGCCGCCAAGGTCGTCGCGCACGTGCTCACCTCCCGGCCGTCCGACGTGCCGACCCTGCTGGAGTCCGACCTGGACGGCAAGACCGTCAAGGAGCACCTGGACGAGGCCAACGCGGCCCTCGGTGAGAAGATCGAGATCCGCCGTTTCGCCGTGCTCGACGGCGGCTACATCGTGTCGTACATGCACAAGACCGACCCGCAGCTCCCTCCGGCCGTGGGTGTCCTCGTGCAGCTCGACGGCCCGGACGCCGAGGTCGCCAAGAACGTCGCGCAGCACGCCGCCGCCATGGCCCCCCGCTACCTCAGCCCCAACTCCGTCCCGGCCGACGTGGTCGAGAAGGAGCGCACGGTCTTCGAGCAGATGACCCGCGAGGAGGGCAAGCCGGAGGCCGCGATCGCCAAGATCGTCGACGGCCGCATCAACGGCTGGTACAAGGACTTCACCCTCCTTGAGCAGGCGTTCGTCAAGGACAACAAGAAGACGGTCGGCAAGTACGCCGCCGAGGCGGGCGTGAAGGTGCTGGCCTTCGTCCGCTACAAGGTCGGTCAGGCATAGGCTTATCCCCAAGAGCGATCTGACCAGCTTCGAAACCGAGATCGAGGAGGCCGCCGCCGTGCAGGAGAACCAACCACCCGCTACGCCGGCGGCTTCGTCGTACAACTGGCCGCTGCGGTGGAAGCGCGTCATGCTGAAGCTGTCCGGTGAGGCCTTCGCCGGGGGCGAGCCCCTCGGCATCGATCCCGTGGTGGTGGCCAAGCTCGCCGACTCCATCGCCGAGGCCGTGCGCGAACGCGTGCAGGTCGCGGTGGTGGTCGGCGGCGGCAACATGTTCCGCGGCGCCGCGCTGAGCGAGCGGGGCATGGACCGCGCCCGCGCCGACTACATGGGCATGCTCGGCACGGTCATCAACTGCCTCGCCCTGCAGGACTTCCTGGAGAAGCGCGGCGTGGAGACCCGGGTGCAGACGGCCATCACGATGCAGCAGGTCGCCGAGCCGTTCCTGCCCCGCCGCGCCATCCGCCACCTGGAGAAGGGGCGTGTGGTCATCTTCGGAGCCGGTCTCGGCTCCCCGTTCTTCTCCACCGACACCTGCGCCGCGCAGCGCGCACTGGAGATCGGTGCGGAGGCGCTGCTCAAGGGCACGCAGGTGGACGGGGTCTACGATTCCGATCCGCGCAAGAACCCCGACGCCGTCCGGTTCGACCAGCTCGACTACAGCGAGGTGCTCAGGCGGGGCCTCGGGGTGATGGATTCCACGGCGATCAGCCTGTGCATGGACAACGGCCTGCCCATCGTCGTGTTCGATCTGATGGGCGAAGGCAACATTCTGCGGGCGGTCCGCGGTGAAAAGATCGGCACGCTGGTGAGTCCGGCAGGGAAATAGGGAGCCGCTGTGATCGACGAAACCCTCCTCGAAGCCGAGGAAAAGATGGACAAAGCGGTCGCGGTCGCCAAGGAGGACTTCGCGGCGATCCGCACCGGCAGGGTCAGCCCCTCGATGTTCAACAAGATCACCGTTGACTACTACGGGTCGCCCACCCCGGTGCAGCAGCTCGCGTCGTTCCATGTCCCCGAGGCGCGCATGGTGATCATCCAGCCGTACGACAAGGGGTCGATGGGGGCGATCGAGCGGGCGATCCGCGACAGCGACCTCGGCGTGAACCCCGGCAACGACGGCGCGGTGATCCGCGTGGTGTTCCCCGAGCTGTCCGAGGAGCGCCGCAAGGAGTACATCAAGATCGCGCGGAACAAGGCCGAGAGCAGCAAGGTCTCGGTGCGCAACATCCGCCGCCACGCCAAGGAGACCTTGGACAAGATGGTCAAGGACGGCGAGGCCGGCGAGGACGAGGTGCGTCGCGCCGAGAAGGAGCTCGACGACCTCACCCAGAAGCACGTCGCCAAGATCGACGAGCTGCTGAAGCACAAGGAATCCGAGCTGCTCGAAGTCTGAGCGCGTCGAAGTCAGGTTCGGGCGCCTCCGCTTCGGTAACCGGCCGAAGCGGAGGCGCCCTCGCCACGTCCGGGCCCGTGACGTGCGCGCCGGTCGGCGGTGCGAGCATGGAGGGACCGGGCCGGTAGGAGAGTTGGGATCACAGTGGATGGTACGGCGGGCGGCCCAGGGCCGGTGGGAGGCCCCGCGGCGGACGGGCTCCCGCCCGTGAGCGGCCCCGAAGCGGAGGGGGTCCCGCCGGTGAGCGGTCCCGATGCGAACGGAGTCCCGCCGGTGAGCGCTCCTGATGCGAACCGGGTGCCGCCGGTGAGCGGTCCCGACGTGAACCGGGTGCCGCCCGTGGAGCGGGACCCGGTGCGGGACGGCTCCGGCGAGCGGCCCAAGGGCATCCGTACCGGGCGTAACCTCCCCGCCGCGATCGCGGTGGGGGTGGTGCTGGGGGCGCTGGTCATCACGTCTCTCTACACCGTCAAGGTGGCGTTCCTGGCGGTGGTGCTGGCCGCCGTGGGGCTCGGCGTGGTGGAGCTCAGCCGGGCCTTCGGCACGCGGGACATGAGGGTCCCGGTGGCGCCGGTGCTGGCGGGGCTGGTCGCCATGCAGGCCGGCGGTTACTGGGGCGGCCCGGTCTGGCTGCTCGGGGCCTTCGTGCTCACCGTGCTGGTGCTGCTGACGTGGCGTATGTTCCAGGGCCAGGAGGGCTACGTCCGCGACGCGACGGCCAGCGTGCTGACGTCGGTCTACCCGGCGCTGATCGCCGGGTTCGTGCCGCTGATGCTGATGGAGGAGGACGGCGCGCACCGCGTGGTCATCTTCGTCGCGGTCACCGTGTGCAGCGACATCGGCGGCTACTTCGCGGGCATCCTGTTCGGCAGGCACCCCATGTCGGCGATCAGCCCGAAGAAGACGTGGGAAGGCTTCGCCGGTTCCGTGCTGGCGTGCGTGATCTGCGGGGCTCTGCTGGTGCGGTTCCTGCTGGACGGCGCGTACTGGCAGGGCGCCGTGGTGGGTGCCGTGGTGGCCGTGTTCGCCACCCTCGGCGACCTCATCGAGTCGGTCATCAAGCGCGACCTCGGCATCAAGGACATGGGGAGCCTGCTCCCCGGCCACGGCGGCATGATGGACCGCCTCGACTCGCTGCTCGTCACGCTGTTCCCCGTCTGGCTGATGCTCGCGGCCTTCGTCCCCGCCTGAGCCGTCAGGGGATTCGCCCGCCCAGGCTCAGCATGTCGTGCCCCTGCTCGGTGGCGATCCGCAGCTCGGCCGGGGTGAGGGGCACCGTCCACAACCAGCGGACCTCGTCACCGCCGAAGGCGAATCCTGATAAGTCCGGTAAGCCTGGCATGGAGTCCAGCAGGATCACGCCGTCGTAGTCCGGGCCGAGCGGGAACGACCCCGGGTCGCCGTACCACCGGGCCGTGTGGCCGTGGCCGAGCCAGGTGACGGCCTGCCAGGGGTACCGGGCCAGCCACACCAGCACCTGGGCGGCCTTGGTCACCTCGACGCGGGTCGCGAGGGCCAGCTCGATCCGGGCCAGACCGTCCGGGCGTTCGATGTACTGCTCGACCGTGGGCATGCGCTGGCAGCTCATGCCCACCGTGGACACCACCGTGTAGCCGTCTCTCGGCCGTTCGGTGACGCCGACCGTCGGGAGGGCGCTCCCGAGGTCCCAGTACCGGTCCGCGGGCCCCACCCTGGCGTCCAGGTGGCTCATCACGAACTGCTGGAACGACGGCCACGACCCGTCCCCCGCCCGCCACTCCCAGTACGCCCGCGCCTTGGCGATGCGGGGCGCCAGCCCTTCGAGCGCCTCGTCGAGCGACCAGGCCAGCGGCGACTCCCCGACGGCGTCGCGCGCGTAGCCCGGCATGCCGCGCTCCAGGTCGGCCCAGCCGGGAATCACGGCCAGCAACTCGCCGTTGCGGTACAGGGCGGCGCCGTCGCCCTCCTCGAACCACAACACGGCCAGTTCCCCGGCGACCGGCGGCGGGGTGCCCCCCGGTGTCCGGGTGCCCTCCGCGGGCATCACGGGAGACCGCCAGGGGGCGGCCGGGTCGAGGTGAGCGGAGGAGACGGGAGCGTTCCCGTGGTTGGCGAGCCAGACCGCCCCGTGGATCCCCCCATGGGCGTCGCGCAGGTAGGCTACCGACGACACCCCGTCGGTCTCCACGGTCACCGCCCGGCTGCCGTACGGACTGGTGTCGGTGAGAATGACATCGGTGGTGCCCAAGGCTTCATCCGCCTTTCCGGTGGACATTTCCCCGTTCGGCCGAGCGATGGCTGATCGCAATAGATCACACGGAATGGCTGTCCAATGCAGCTTCCGGCAAACCGTTAAGAGAAGGACATGTCTGCGGAGCTCACGTTCGTCGCCCCCCGGCGTGCCAAGCCGTCCCGGCACCTGGCCGACCTCACCATGGCCGAACGGCGCGCGGCCGTGGCCGAGCTCGGGGAGAAGCCGTTCCGCGCCGAGCAGCTCTCCCGGCACTACTTCGAACGGCTGACCGACGACCCGGCCGCGATGACCGACCTGCCCGCCGCGTCCCGTGAGCGGCTGGCCGGGGGGCTGCTGCCCACGCTGCTCACCTCCGTCCGTGAGATCACCTGCGACGGCGGCACGACCCGCAAGACGCTGTGGAAGCTGTTCGACGGCGCGCTGGTGGAGTCGGTGCTGATGCGCTACCCCGACCGGGTGACGATGTGTGTGTCGTCGCAGGCCGGGTGCGGCATGAACTGCCCGTTCTGCGCCACCGGGCAGGCCGGGCTGACCCGCAACATGTCCACCGCCGAGATCGTCGAGCAGGTGGTGGCCGGCGCCCGGGCCCTGTCCCGCGGCGAGGTGCCCGGCGGTCCCGGCCGGGTCGGCAACATCGTGTTCATGGGCATGGGGGAGCCGCTGGCCAACTACAAGGCCGTCATCGGCGCCGTCCGCCGCATCGTGGACCCCGCCCCCGAGGGCCTCGGCATCTCCGCCCGCGGCGTCACCGTCTCGACCGTCGGCCTGGTCCCCGCCATCGAGAAGCTCTCCAATGAGGGCCTGCCGGTGACCCTGGCCGTCTCCCTGCACGCCCCCGACGACGAGCTGCGCGACACGCTGGTCCCCGTCAACACCCGCTGGAAGGTCGACGAGGTCCTCGACGCCGCCTGGTCCTACGCCGCCCGCACCAAGCGCCGCGTCTCCATCGAGTACGCCCTCATCAAGGACATCAACGACCAGTCCTGGCGCGCCGACATGCTGGGCCGCCTCCTGAAGGGCAAGCTCGCCCACGTCAACCTCATCCCCCTGAACCCCACCCCCGGCTCCAAGTGGACCGCCTCCCGCCCCGAGGACGAACGCACCTTCGTCCGCCGCCTCGAATCCCACGGCGTCCCGGTGACCGTCCGCGACACCCGAGGCCGCGAGATCGACGGCGCCTGCGGCCAACTGGCCGCCACCACCCCGGAGGCGTAACCCGCCGCCTGCCTGGTGTGTTCCGCCGCATGTCCGGTGCGTTCCGCCACCTCGGAGGCGTGACCCGCCGCCTGCCTGGTGTGTTCCGCCGCATGTCCGGTGTTCCGCCACCCCGGAGGCGTAACCGCCGCATGTCCGGTGCGTTCCGCCACCTCGGAGGCGTGACCCGCCGCAGGCCCCGTACGTTCCGCCGCACGTCCGGTGCGTTCCACGCTCATGTGTGACCACTGATCCGGCGCCGACGCGGTGGGACGGTGTGCGGCGAATCCGGCGCCGTCATACGGTGGCCGGCCGGCTCAGCGGTCAGACGCGGCAGAGGATCTCGCCGTGCAGCACGGCGCACCAGCCGTCGGGGGCCGCGCCCCAGGCGCGCCAGCCGGAGGCGAGGCGTTCCAGGCCGGCACGGGTGGCCAAGCCGTAGGCGAGCGTCTGGTCGGCCATGGCGGACGCGGTGACGCGTTCCGCCCAGACCTCGCTCCACCACGCGCGGTCCTCGGGGGTGGCGAAGCACCAAGCGGACGCCGACGGGGTGACCTCGGTGAAGCCGGCCTCCCGCGCCCAGGACAGCAGGCGGCGGCCCGCGTCCGGCTCCCCGCCGTTGGCGCGGGCCAGCCGGTGGTACAGGCCGGACCACTCGGCAAGCTCGGGAACCTCGGGGTGGAAGGTGAAGGCGGCGTAGTCGGAGTCCCGGGCGGCGACGAGACCTCCCGGCCGGCACACCCGCCGCATCGCCGCCAGCGCCCCGACGGGATCGGCCACGTGCTGCAGCACCTGGTGCGCGTGCACCACGTCGAACGACCCCGCGTCGTACCCGAGGTCGTACACGTCCCCCACCTCGCAGACCACGTTCTCCAGCCCCTGGGACGCCATCAGCTCCCGGGCCTGTTCCACGATCCCCTCGGCCGCGTCCACCGCCACCACGCGCCCCGGCGCCACCAGCCGCGCCAGGTCCGCCGTGATCGTCCCGGGCCCGCACCCCACGTCCAGCACCGACATCCCCGGCCGCAGGTGTGGCAGCAGGTACGCCGCGGAGTTCTCCGCCGTCCGCCAGGTGTGCGACCGCAGCACCGACGCGTGGTGCCCGTGGGTGTAGACGGCACGTGATGAGGACATCTCAACCTCCTCGTTCGGGGTCAACACGGTCGAGCGTAGTCCGGTGACCATATATCGAGAAGTTTTGTATCGAATAATGAGACGCTACATGTGCCGGATCGTGTTCGCGACGAGCGCGAGGAAGAGCAGCGTCATCGCCCCCACCGCGACCATGCGCCAGAACGCCCCCCACGCCGCCGACTTCGCCCCCGGCACCTTCCCGGCCGCGTCGGCGGCCGTCTTCACCGCCTTGCCCCATCCCGCCCAGGTGTCCATCGTGCGCTGGAAGCGCCGCCCGGCGAGGAACAGCGCGGTGGCGACCAGGATGATCATCATGACGCGGCCGTGGGAACCGTCCATGCGCACTCCCGCCTCGGGTAAACGATTTTCCCGCACCGAATTTATTCGACTGCCGACGCGCGTGAACGGCGAATGCCTGACCGATCGCCGGGGTGATACAGGACCGAACGCGATATGTATGGATATAAAAAATGGCCTGCTGGGATGGCGCGGCGGGCTCCGCGCTCGACCGATGGGGCCGACCAGGGCTGGCGGGTCTCGCCAGGCCGGAGAACCGGTGGCGGAGGAGTCGCGGCCCGAGGTGCCCCGGCCCTCCGGTCGGGAAGCCGGTGCGGGAACACGTTTTCCGTGAGCGGACCGTTCACGAATCCAGTGACGCCGAAATTCGTCAAGACAAATGGAGACATGAGCCGATTAGCGGCACCATGAGTATCACGTGGTCCGCGTGCCGGTGAGTTCCACGGCGCCCCCGGCACCACCGGGGCGGGGTGGCGGCCCAGCGGGACAGTCAGGGATGAGCGCGGCGCAGCCGGATGTAGACGAACAGGCCCACGGCGCACCAGGCGAGTGTGGGGGCGGCGAGGCCCGGCAGCGAAGCGGTCAGGAAGGACGGCTCGTTCGCGGCGCGGATCCAGCCGATGACCGGCACGGTCAGCCAGGTGACCGGGGCGAGGCTGATCAGCAGGACGGCGGCGTAGCCGCCGATGAGGGAGAGCGTGGACACCGCCGGGTCCGGCAGGATCGGGCGGCTGGTGAGGGCGCCGAGCGCGGTGCCGGTGACCAGGGACAGCACGTGCAGCGCGGTGCCGCCGGCGAGCACCTCGCCGCCGGGGAACGCGGTGAAGCCGATGCCGAGCGGGACCAGCAGGGCCAGCAGGGCGAGGCACGCGGCGACGGCCGCGCCCGCGAGCAGACCCCCGGCGACCTCGCGCCCGGGGCGGCCCGCGGCGGTGGCCGAGATCAGCCGCTGCACGTCCGGCTCGGTGTCGAGCAGGCCGCGCACCGCCCAGGCGAAGACCGGCACGAGCAGCGCGGCCGAGTCGGAGTACGTGGCCAGTTCCTGGCCCGGGGTCACGCGCGTGGAGTACAGCAAGATCATGATGGCCAGCAGGCCGATGAACGGCTGGACGACACGGTGCGCCCCGACGTAGGCGGCGAGCTTGAACCGGGTGAGGGCGAGCACCGGCCTGGCACCTGTCATGACGCGTCCTCCCGCAGGTCGGCTTCGTAGCCCTCGGCGCGCAGTTTGCGCAGCACCGCGTCGGCGTCGCCGGACGGCACCCGCACCTCGATGACGGCGGACGCGGCCGGCGGCGCGGTGTCCCGCGTGGCGCGGATCTCGGCGGTGTGGTCCTCGACGGCCACGTGCAGGGTGCGGGGGAGGTCGGCGAGGCCGTTCTGGTGGTCGCTGACGACCACGATGCCGCCGGCCGCGCGGACCTCCTCGACGGCCAGGGGAAGCTCGGCGCGGCTCTGCCGGTCCAGGCCCGCGAACGGCTCGTCCAGGATGAGCAGGCCGGGGGAGGCGAGCAGCGCCTGGGCGAGGCCGACCTTCTGGGCGCTGCCCTTGGACAGGTCGGGCAGGGGGGTGCCGAGCAGGGTGGTCATGCCGAGGCGCTCCACCCAGGGGTCGGCCGCGCTCGCGGGGAGGCCGCGGACGGCGGCCATCCGCCGGAGGTACGCGGACACCGTGAACGGCTGCGCGGTGGGGAAGATCTCCGGGGCGTACCCGACGACCGCGGGACGGCCGGTGACCGAGCCGCGGCTGGGGCGCGCGACGCCGGCCAGCACACGCAGCAACGTGGACTTGCCCGCGCCGTTGCGCCCCGCGACCTCGGCCACCGTGCCCTCGGGGAGCTCGAGATCGACGTCGCGCAGGACCCAGGGGGCGCGGCGGCCGTACCGGAAGGAGACGTTGGCGAGCCGCATGATCCAGGAGCTTACCGGGGTCCCCGTCACCTTCTGGATTTCGTCAAGGCATTTGCCCAGAATGGTAAAGAAGCAAAAGTTGATACGGGGGTGTTGATCCGGGAGGTCAAAGGGTGAACCGCTTTCCGCGTGTGCACGGGTTACGCAACGGCTATGACCCCGAGCAGGTGGACGTGCTCATCCGGCGCATCGAGGCGACGCTCGGCCGGGGGACGCTGGAGGGCCCTCCGGTGACGGCCGACGAGATCCGCATGTCGCGGTTCGAGATCCGGCTCGGGGGTTATCACGAGCTGGCGGTGGACTTCGCCCTGGAGGCGTTCGTCATCGCCATCGAGACGCGGGCGGTGGAGCAGGCGGTGCCCGTCACGGCGGTCTCCGGGGAGGACGACGACGCCCCGACGCTTCCCGGGCTCGGGGAGACCGAGAACGTCGCGGACGCCATGACGGCCGCGTGGCTGGAGTCCCAGGCCGTTCGCGTGGAGCGTGTCTCGTTCCGTCCCGGCCGCCTGGGGTCGGGGTACAACGAGGACGAGGTGGACGGTTTCCTCGATCGCGTCGTCGCGACGCTCCGCGGCACCACGGACCGTCCGTTGACCGCCGACGAGATCCGCGAGGCCACGTTCTCCACCGTGATGTTCAAACCCGGCTACGCGGTCGCGCAGGTGGACGCCTTCCTCACCGAGATCGCCGGAGTGGTGGACCGTCGTACGGGGGCTCCGATGTCGCCGTACGGGGATCCCGCCGTCCCGGCGCCGTGAGAGTGCCACGGCGGCGGACGGGAAGCCGTCCCGGCGGTCAGGGGGGTACCCGGGAACCGGCGGGTCAGCGGGTGCCCCAGCTGTAGGTCTGTTT
This sequence comes from Sphaerisporangium sp. B11E5, assembly GCF_039871875.1. NCBI lineage: Bacteria > Bacillati > Actinomycetota > Actinomycetes > Streptosporangiales > Streptosporangiaceae > Sphaerisporangium > Sphaerisporangium sp. B11E5. The sequence continues at coordinate 24,700 of NZ_JBDPMD010000062.1, forward strand.
GCGGAGTTTGAGGTAGACGAAGGTCTCGGTGGCGCGGACGGTGGGGATGGCGCGGATTTTGCCGAGGATTTCCAGCAGGTGGTTGTCTCCTTCGCAGACGACCTCCACCATGATGTCCAGGGACCCTGCGGTCAGGACGACGTAGTCGATCTCTTCGATGGCTGACAACTTGTCGGCGACCATCTCCAGGTCGCCTTCGCACTTGATGCCGATCATGGCCTGGCGGGGGAAGCCGAGCGTGAGCGGGTCGGTGACCGCGACGATCTGCATGACGCCGGCGTCGAGGAGGCGCTGGACACGCTGGCGGACGGCCGCTTCGGAGAGGCCGACGGCCTTGCCGATGGCGGCGTAGGGCTTGCGGCCGTCGGCCTGCAGTTCCTCGATGATGCGCTTGGAGATATCGTCCAGCACCACGGGACCGGGCTTCCCGTCATGGTTGTTGTCCCGGCGCGCCTTCGGCGGCGTCGTCATCTCCGTGCGTCCTCCTCGCGCCCCGACGGCCTACCGCACAGTGATTACGGGGTGGTTCCCGCGATGTTGCCGTCCTGGTGCGACATGTTGTCAGCTCCTCGGGGTCTGTCAAGCGATTTCGTAGCAATTTGATATATTCGCGACGAAATCCCTTGTCGTAGCTCCGACGCTCTGTCAGAGTCGCGACAACTCAGCCACCTCCCGAGGAGGTCAACGTTGACCACCCGTCTGCAGAACTTCATCAACGGTGAACTGGTGGACGCCAAAAGCGGCCGGTTCTCCGATGTGATCGACCCGTGTACCGGTGAGTCCTACCTCCAGGCGCCGATCTCCGGCCCGGAGGACGTCGACGCGGCCTACGCCGCGGCCGCCGCCGCGTTCGAGACGTGGGGCCGCATGACGCCGGGCGAGCGGGCCGGTCACCTGTTGAAGATCGCTGACGCCATCGAGGCACGGGCCGACGAGCTCGTGGAGGCGGAGTGCCGGAACACGGGCAAGCCCCGGGCCCGCATGGCCGAGGACGAGATCCCGCCGGCGGCCGACCACTTCCGTTTCTTCGCCGGTGCCGCCCGCACCCTGGAGGGCCCGACCTCCGGTGAGTTCCTCGCCGACCACACCTCGGTGATCCGCCACGAGCCGATCGGCGTCGTGGGCCAGGTCACCCCGTGGAACTACCCCCTGATGATGGCCGTCTGGAAGATCGCCCCGGCCCTCGCGGCAGGCAACACCGTGGTGCTGAAGCCGTCGGACACGACGCCGGTCTCCACGGTGAAGCTCGCCGAGGTCATCGGCGAGGTGCTCCCGGCGGGCGTGTTCAACGTGGTCACCGGCGACCGCGAGACCGGCGCCCTGGTGGTCGCGCACGACACCCCGTCCATGGTGGCGATCACCGGCTCGGTGGGCGCGGGCGTGCAGGTCGCCAAGTCGGCGGCCGACGACCTCAAGCGCGTGCACCTGGAGCTCGGCGGCAAGGCCCCGGTCGTGGTGTTCGAGGACGTCAGGGACGTCAAGGCGGTGGCCGAGGCGATCGCGGGCGCGGGCCTCTACAACGCCGGCCAGGACTGCACGGCGGCCTGCCGGGTGCTGGTGCACGAGAGCATCCACGAGCCGTTCCTCGCCGCGCTGGCCGAGGCGGCGGCGGCCACCAGGACCGGCGGTCTGGACGACGAGGAGGCCTACTACGGCCCCCTCAACAACGCCGGTCAGCTCGCCCGCGTGGAGGGCTTCCTGGAGCGGGCGCCGAGCCACGCGAAGGTGGTCACCGGCGGCAAGCGGGTGGGCGACAAGGGCTTCCTGTTCGAGCCGACCGTCGTGGACGGCCTGAAGCAGGACGACGAGATGATCCAGACCGAGGTGTTCGGCCCCGTCATCACGGTGCAGACCTTCGGGGACGACGCCGAGGCGCTGACGATGGCCAACGACGTGAAGTACGGCCTGTCGGCGTCGGTGTGGACGTCGGACCACGGCCGGGCGATGCGCATGTCGCAGCGCCTGGACTTCGGCGTGGTCTGGGTGAACACTCACATACCCTTCGTGTCGGAAATGCCGCACGGCGGGTTCAAGCACTCCGGGTACGGCAAGGACCTGTCGGTCTTCGGCCTGCACGACTACACCCGGGTGAAGCACGTCATGCACTACATCGGCGAGTGACTCGGGGAACGACATATACGCACTACGGCGAACGTCTGCCGACATAGAAGAGGGATAGCCTGGAATGACGGAAATCCAGGCGGGCACGGAGGCGGGCGAGGCCGCCTCCGCCACTTCACGGGTGCCCGCCATCGAGCTCGACGGGGTCGTCAAGGAATACATAGCGCACGGTGAGGTCGTCCAGGCGGTCAAGGGGGTCAGCCTGGCGATCGCGGAGGGCGAGTTCTTCTCCATGCTGGGGCCGTCCGGCTGCGGCAAGACCACCACCATGCGGATGATCGCCGGGTTCGAGGACCCGTCGCGGGGCACGGTGCGGCTGCACGGTCAGGACGTGACCGACGTGCCGCCGAACAAGCGCGATGTGAACATGGTGTTCCAGTCCTACGCGCTGTTCCCGCACATGAACGTCTGGGAGAACGTCGCGTTCGGGCTGCGACGCAAGCGCGTGCCCGACCAGGAGATCACACGCAGGGTCGGCGAGATGCTGGAGATCGTCGACCTGACCGGCCGCGAGAAGCGCCGCCCCCGCGAGATGTCCGGCGGGCAGCAGCAGCGGGTCGCGCTGGCGCGGGCACTGGTCAACCACCCGCGCGCCCTGCTGCTCGACGAGCCGCTCGGCGCGCTGGACCTCAAGCTGCGCCAAGCGATGCAGATCGAGCTCAAGCGCATCCAGCGCGAGGTCGGCATCACCTTCGTGTACGTCACGCACGACCAGAACGAGGCGCTGACCATGAGCGACCGCATCGCCGTCATGAACGACGGCCTGGTCGAGCAGCTCGCCGGGCCGCGGGAGATCTACGAGCGGCCGGCCACCAAGTTCGTCGCCGGTTTCATCGGCACCTCCAACCTCCTCAGCGGCACCGTGGACCACGTCGGGAACGGCACGGCCACGCTGCGGTACGGCGAGGGAGGCCGGGTCCTGGTCCCGGTCGCGGACGGTGCGGGCACCGGCGGCGAGGTCGAGGTCACCGTACGGCCGGAGAAGATCAGGATCTCGGCCGAGGAGCCGCCCGGCGACGTCAGCGCCGTGCGTGGCACCGTGGCCGAGGTCGTCTACCTCGGCACCTACAACAGCTATTCGGTGGACCTCGCCGGGGGGACCGAGTTCACGGTCTTCGAGCAGAACGCCCGGGACAGCAGCATCACGGCCGAGCGCGGTGACTCCGTGTGGCTCTGGTGGCAGCCCCAGCACTCGTACGCGATTGGAAGTTGACCCCACTCATGACCAACCCTTCTCGTGACCTCGCGTTCCTGCGCGGCCTCACCCAGCCCCGCGGCCGCTCCGGCGGCGTGACCCGGCGCGACGCGCTGCGCCTGGCGGGCCTGTCCGCCGCCGCCCTCGGCCTCGCGGCCTGTGGTGTGCAGGGCAAGAAGGCCGCCGCCCCGCAGCAGTCGCAGGACGCCCTCGCGTCCTACTGGACGGGCAAGAAGCAGAACAACACGCTGCGCTTCGCCAACTGGCCGCTGTACATCGACAAGGACGGCAAGAACTACCCGACGCTGGACGCCTTCACCAAGGAGACCGGCATCAAGGTCACCTACCAGGAGGCCATCCAGGACAACTCCACCTGGTTCGGCAAGATCCAGCCGCAGCTCGCCGCGAACCAGGACATCGGCTACGACCTGATGGTCATGACGAACGGCATCCAGCTCGGCCGCGCGATGGCGCTCGGCTACCTGGCGCCGCTGGACCACACCAAGCTGCCGAACTTCGCCGCCAACGCGGGCGCCAAGTACAAGAACCCGTCCTACGACCCCGGCAACGCCTACACCGTGCCGTGGCAGTCGGGCATCACGGGCATCGCGTACAACCCCAAGTACGTCGAGGGCGAGGTCACCAGCATCCAGGAGCTGTGGAACCCGAAGTACAAGGGCAAGGTCGGCATGCTGCTGGACAGCCAGGAGATCGCCAACTTCGCGATGTTCGCGCTCGGCATCGACCCCGACAAGTCGGCCGAGGCGGACTGGCGCAAGGCCGCCGAGAAGCTCCAGGCACAGCGCGACCAGGGCCTGGTCCGCAAGTACTACGAGAACGACTACGTGGACGCGCTGGTGCGCGGCGACATCTGGATCACCATGGCGTGGTCCGGGGACGTCTACCAGCAGATCGCCGAGGGCCAGAACCTGAAGTTCGTCATCCCGCAGGAGGGTGGCAACATCTGGACCGACAACATGTGCATCCCGAAGACCGCGCAGAACCCGGTCGACGCGCTCGCCATGATGGACTTCGCCTACAAGCCCGAGATCGCGGCCCAGCTCGCCGAGTACATCACCTACATCACCCCGGTGCCGTCCACCCAGGACATCGTGCGCAAGCAGGCGTCGGAGGCGACCGGTGAGGACAAGCAGGCGCTCGAGCTGATGGCGGCCAGCCCGCTGATCTACCCGGCCGAGTCCGACCTCGCCAAGCTGCGCTCCTACAAGACCCTGACGACCGCGGAGGAGAAGGTCTTCGAGGGCATCTTCCAGCCGATCACCCAGGGCTAGCGCGATGAGACGCAGGATCGCGCCGTATCTCCTCGTCCTGCCGGGCGGGCTGTGGCTGGTGGTCTTCCTGGTGGTGCCGCTGGTGTTCATGGCGTCGGTCTCCACCCAGGAGGGCGACGTCGTGAACGGGTTCGCGCAGACGTTCCGGATCGCCAACTACATCGACGCGCTGGTGGAGTACAAGACGCAGTTCCTGCGTTCGGCCGGGTACGGCCTGGCCGGCACGGTGCTCGCGATCGCGCTGGCCTACCCGATGGCGTACTGGATCGCGTTCAAGGCGGGCGCCCGCAAGTCCACGTACCTGCTGCTGGTGCTGCTGCCGTTCTTCGTGTCGTTCGTGCTGCGCACCGTGTCGTGGAAGTTCCTGCTCGCCGACGACGGCATCCTGCTCCAGCCGCTCAAGGACGCCGGTCTGCTGCCGGCCGACTTCCACGTGCTGCAGACCACCGTGGCCGTCGTCGGCGGCCTCACCTACAACTACCTGCCGTTCATGGTGCTGCCGATCTACGTGGCGCTGGAGCGGGTGGACCCGCGGATCGTCGAGGCGTCCGCCGACCTGTACGCCACCCGGCGCGACACCTTCACCCGCGTGGTGCTCCCGCTGTCGCTGCCCGGGGTGTTCGCCGGCGTGCTGATGACGTTCGTCCCGATGACCGCGGACTACGTCAACGCCGCCATCCTCGGTGGTCCCGCCAACACGATGATCGGCAACATCATCCAGACGGAGTACCTCGTGAACAACGACTATCCGGCTGGCGCGGCGCTGTCGTTCACGCTGATGGCCGCCATGCTGATCGGCATCTTCGCCTACGCCAGGGCCCTCGGCACCGAGAACGTCCTCGAGGCGGCGGCGCGATGAGCGGCCCGGTGAGCCCGGCGGTGCCCGCCTCGGCGCGGCAGGCGCCCGAGCAGGGCCCGGTGCGGCGCCGGCGCGTGCGGTGGGGCGACCGGCTGCTGTACGGCTACACGTGGCTGATCCTGCTGTGGCTGTTCGCGCCGATCGCCGTCATGATCGCGTTCGGCTTCAACGACACCAAGAGCAAGTCGAACGTGAGCTGGCAGGGCTTCACGTTCAAGTGGTGGGGACGCCTCGGCGACTACCCCGACCTCACCACCGCCGTGGTCAACTCGATCACGATCGCGCTGCTCGCCACGATCGTCACCACCGTGCTCGGCACCCTGATGGGCATCGCGCTCGGCCGCTACCGTTTCCGCGGCCAGGCCGCCACCAACCTGGTGATGTTCGCCGCCATCTCCTCGCCGGAACTGGTCATGGGCGCGTCGCTGCTGTCGCTGTTCGTCAGCCTCGGCGTGCAGACCGGCTACCTGACCATCGTGCTCGCGCACGTGCTGTTCGCGGTGTCGTTCGTCGCGGTGACGGTGCGGGCCCGCGTGGTGGGCCTGGACCGGTCGATCGAGGAGGCCGCCCGCGACCTCGGGGCGTCCACCTGGATCACCTTCTGGCGGGTCACCTTCCCGATGATCCTGCCGGGTGTGGTCTCCGGCGCGCTGCTGGCGTTCGCGCTGTCCATCGACGACTTCGTCATCACCCAGTTCACCAGCGGGGCGACCATCACCTTCCCGCTGTGGATCTACGGAGCGGTGCGCATCGGCGTGCCGCCCCAGGTCAACATCCTCGGAACATTGATCTTCGCGGTCGGCGTGGCCATCGCCGTGATCAACTCCGTCACCGCGAGGCGCCGCGCCTGACCGGTGGCACGACATGCGTCGCACAAGGACGTGAAAGTGGAACCGCTGGAAGCGCTGGCAGGTGCCAGGCGTGAGCCCTACTGGCTGGACACCCCCGACCGGCCCGATCCCCTACCCCCTCTGTCCGGCACGACCGCGGCCGACCTGGCCGTGGTCGGCGGCGGGTTCTCCGGCCTGTGGAGCGCCCTTCTCGCCAAGGAACGCGACCCCGCCCGCGACGTCGTCCTGCTGGAGGCCCGCCGCGTCGGCTGGGCGGCGACCGGGCGCAACGGCGGCTTCTGCGCCGCCAGCATCACCCACGGCTTCGCCAACGGCATGTCCCGCTGGCCCGAAGAGATGCCCGCGCTGGCACGCCTCGGCCGGGAGAACCTCGACGCGATCGAGGAGGCCGTCGCCCGGTACGGCATCGACTGCGGCTTCGAGCGCACCGGCGAGCTGCACGTGGCCACCGCGCCGTGGCAGCTCGACGGCCTCGCCGAGGAGGCGGAGGCGGCGCGGCGGCTCGGCGGGGACGTGCGTCTGCTGGACGCCGCCGCGCTGCGTGCCGAGGTCGACTCCCCGCTGTACGCCGGCGGCACGTTCGACCGGGACGGCTGCGCCATGCTGGACCCGGCGCGCCTCGCCTGGGGCCTGCGCGACGCGTGCCTGGCCGCCGGGGTGCGCATCCACGAGAACACCCCCGTCCGCTCCCTGACCTCCGCCCCGCCTGGCCTGGAGCTCGCCACCCCGCACGGCACGGTGCGGGCCGCCCGGGTGGCCCTCGGCACCGGGGTGTTCCCGCCGCTGCTCGGGCGGCTGCGGCACTTCCTCGTGCCGGTGTACGACTACGTGCTGGTGACCGAGCCGCTCGGCGCGGACCGGCTCGCCTCCATCGGGTGGCGGAACCGGCAGGGCGTGGGGGAGCTGGCCAACCAGTTCCACTACTACCGGCTCACCGCGGACGGCCGGATCCTCTGGGGCGGCTACGACGCGGTGTACCACAACGGCGGCCGGGTGCGGCCGGAGTACGACCAGCGCGACGAGACGTTCCTGAAGCTGGCCGCCAACTTCCAGCGGACCTTCCCGCACCTGCGCGACGTGCGCTTCACCCACCGCTGGGGCGGGGTCATCGACACCTGCAGCAGGTTCAGCGCGTTCTTCGGCCGCGCGTTCGGCGGGCGGCTGGCCTACGCGGCCGGCTACACCGGGCTCGGGGTGGGCGCGACCCGGTTCGGCGCCGAGGTGATGCTGGACCTGCTGTCGGACGAGGTGACCGAACGCACCGGCCTGCGGATGGTGCGGGAGAAGCCGGTGCCGTTCCCGCCCGAGCCGATGCGGTCCGGGGTGATCCAGCTCACCCGGCGCTCCATCGCCCGCGCCGACGCCCACGAGGGGCGCCGTGACCTGTGGCTGCGGACCCTGGACCGGCTGGGACTGGGCTTCGACTCCTGATCGGGGGGTATTTCTCCGCCACGTCATGGGGAATTCACAACGCGAAGACTGCCGCCGTTACGTGCATATGTGGGCATTCATGGGCAGAAGCCCCACATAACACCAAGTATTCGCCGGGCCAGTGCCCGGTTTCGGCGACCCCCCTGGGTCCAGGACCGAAGGGTTGATGGGATGTCGGGTCTCGCGGAGTCGGTCGCCGTCGGCGTCGAAGAGGAGTTTCACGTCGTCGACCTGGAGACGCGCCACCTGGTGCCGCGGGCAGGTCACCTGCTCCAGCGGCTGCCGGAGCAGCGCTTCACCGAGGAACTGCAGCGGTCGGTGGTGGAGGCCAACAGCCGCCCCTACGTCCGCCTGGAGGACCTCGGGCACGATCTCACGGCGCTGCGCCGCACCGTCGTCGAGGCCGCCGACGGCCTCGGCCTCGGTATCGTCGCGGCCGGGGCGGTGCCGCTGGTCGACCCGGCGGCGCTGGAGATCTCTCCGGACGCCCGCTACATGCAGATGCAGGAGGACTACCAGCTCCTCACCCGCGAGCAGCTCATCTGCGGCGCGCAGGTGCACGTGGACGTCGCCGACCGCGACCTCGCGGTCGAGGTGGCCCACCGCGTGGCCCGGTGGCTGCCGCCGCTGCTCGCGCTCAGCGCCAGCTCGCCGTACTGGATGGGGGCCGACAGCGGCTACGCGAGCTCCCGCACCCTGGCGTGGCAGCGCTGGCCGACCACCGGCCCGGTGCGCCGCTTCACCTCGGCCGCCGAGTACGACCGCATGGTGACGGACCTCGTGGCGTCCGGGGTGATCAGCGACCCCGGCATGATCTATTTCGACGTGCGGCCCTCCGCGCACGTCCCCACCGTCGAGATGCGCATGTGCGACGCCTGCCCCCGCGTCGAGGACGTCGTGCTGCTGGCCGGCGTGTTCCGCGCCGTGGTGCTGCGCGAGCTGCACGCCATCGAGGAGGGCATCCCGACGCGCGAGACACCGATGGAGATGGTCCGCGCCGCCACCTGGCGCTCGGCCCGCTCCGGCCTGGAGGGCGCGCTGGTGGACCCCGTGGAGGGCACCCCCATGCCCGCGGCCGAGGTGATCGGCCGCATGCTCGACGGCCTGCGGCCCCAGCTCGAGAGCACCGGCGACTGGGACCTCGTCACCTCGCTCGCCAAGGACGCCCTCGCCCGGGGCAGCTCGGCGGCCCGCCAGCGGCGCCTGGTCGAACGCGGCGGCGACCTCGCCGGCGTGGTCGACATGCTGGTCGCCGAGACCCGGCTGGACGGCTGGCACCCCGCGTTCGGCGGCCCGGTGCCGCGCCTGGAGACCGGCCTGCTCAAGGGCTACGAGGCGGTGAAGGACGAGGCCGTCATCGAGGGCATCCTGCGCGAGCCGTACCAGGCGGTGTTCCGGGTGCTCGACCGGCTCGGGCCGGTGGAGCTGAAGGAACGCGAGAACGTCCGCGACCGCTACATGGACGAGACCGGCATGCTGTTCCGCGCCGAGGGACTGCGGGCGTACGGCCAGGAGCCCCGGGACAAGATGCCCGTGGACCTGGTGCCCCGCATGATCTCCGCGAGCGACTGGAAGCGCATCCAGGGCGGCATGCCGCAGCGGGTCCGCGCGCTGGAGGCGTTCCTGGGTGACGTGTACGGCCGCCGCGAGGTGATCCACGACCGGGTGCTGCCCTCCTGGGTGGTCGACGAGTGCCCCGGCTACCGGCCGGCCGGACGCCGCGTGCACCCCCGCGCCATCAGGTGCACCGTGGCCGGGCTCGACGTGGCGCGGGACGGCGCCGGGCGGTGGATGGTGCTGGAGGACAACCTGCGGGTGCCGTCCGGCATGGGCTACGGCGTCGCCAACCGCCGCCTCGCCGCGCACACCCTGCCTGAGCTGGACCGCTCGATGGTCAACGACCCCGAGGGCACCGCCGCCGTGCTGCGCCAGGCCCTGCTCGCCGCGCCGCCCGTGGACGACCCCCGCCTCGGTGTGCTCACCGGCGGGCCGCGCGACCCCGCCTACTACGAGCACAGCATGCTCGCCGAGGAGATGGGCGTGGTCATCGCCGAGCCGTCCGACCTGGAGATCCGCGACGGCGTCGTCCACGCGTCCGGGCAGCGGGTGGATGTGCTGTACCGCCGCATCCACGAGGACGAGCTGCTGGCGAGCCCCATCGGCCCCGGCCTGCTGGACGCCGTGGAGCGTGGCGCGGTCACCATGGCCAACGCCTTCGGCAACGGCGTCGCCGACGACAAGAGCCTGTACCGCTACGTGCCGCGGCTGATCGACTACTACCTCGGCGAGCGGCCCCTGCTGGCCAACGTCACCACCTACCTGTGCCGCGACCCCGAGGACCGCGAGCACGTGCTCGACCGGCTCGCCGAGCTGGTGATCAAGCCGGTGGACGGCTTCGGCGGCCACGGCGTCGTCATCGGCAAGTACGCCTCGGAGGCCGAGCTGAAGGCCGTGCGCGACGAGATCCTCACCGCCCCCGAGCGGTGGGTCGCCCAGGAGACGGTCGGCCTGTCCACCCACCCGACGTTCGACGGCGAGTACATGCGGCCGCACGTCATCGACCTGCGGGCGTTCGTCTGCCTGGGGGAGACCGCGGTCGTGCCGCAGGTCGCCCTCACGCGCGTCGCCCCCGCCGGCAGCATGATCGTCAACTCCTCGCAAGGAGGCGGGGCGAAGGACACCTGGCTGATGAAGGAGATCGCCTGATGTGCGGCCTCACGGGGGAGATCCGTTTCGACGGCGAGGCGGCCGACGTGGCGGCGGTGGCCCGGATGACCGACGCCATGACGCGCCGCGGCCCGGACGGCGTCGGCGTCTGGTCCAGCGGGCCGGTCGCGCTCGGCCACCGCCGCCTCAAGATCATCGATCTGTCCGAGCGCGGCGCCCAGCCCATGGTGGACGCCGACGCGGGTCTCACCGGGGTGTTCAACGGCTGCCTCTACAACTACCGCGAGCTGCGCGAGGAGCTGGTGCGGGAGGGCTACCGGTTCTTCTCCACCTCCGACACCGAGGTGCTGCTGAAGTCCTACCGCCACTGGGGCGCCCGCTGCGTCGACCGCTTCAAGGGCATGTTCGCGTTCGCCGTGGCCGAGCGCGCCACCGGCAGGCTCGTGCTCGGCCGCGACCGGCTCGGCATCAAGCCGCTCTACGTCACCAGGGACGCCGACCGGCTGCGTTTCGCGTCGGCGCTGCCCGCGCTGCTCGCCGGCGGCGGGGTGTCCACCGACATCGACCGGGTGGCGCTGCACCACTACATGACCTTCCACTCGGTGGTGCCCTCGCCGCGCACCATCCTGACCGGCGTGGAGAAGCTGCCGCCCGCCACCGTCCGCACCGTCGAGGCGGACGGCACCACGCGCGACGAGCGCTACTGGTGGCCGCCGTTCGCCCGCCCGGACGGCCCGCCGCCGTCCCCGCAGGAGTGGCGCGACGCCGTGCGCGAGGCCCTGCGGGTGGCCGTGCGCCGCCGCACGGTCGCCGACGTGCCGGTCGGGGTGCTGCTGTCCGGCGGCCTGGACTCCAGCCTGATCGTCGCCCTGCTCGCCGACGAGGGGCAGCGCGGCCTCGCGACCTTCAGCGTCGGCTTCACCGCGGCGGGCGGCGAATCGGGGGACGAGTTCGCCTACTCCGACCTGATCGCCCACCGGTTCGGCACCGACCACCACCGCATCATGGTCGGCGACGAGCGGCTGCTGCCGTCCCTGCACGACGCCGTCGGCGCGATGAACGAGCCCATGGTGAGCCACGACTGCGTGGCCTTCTACCTGCTGTCGGAGGAGGTCTCCAGGTACGTCAAGGTCGTGCAGTCCGGCCAGGGCGCCGACGAGGTGTTCGCCGGGTACGACTGGTACCCGCCGCTGGAGTCCGTCTCCCGCGACGACGTCGCCGAGGCGTACGCCAAGGTGTTCTTCGACCGGCCGCACGAGGACCTCGCCGGCATCCTGCGCCCCGAGTACCTGGTGCGGGAGGACGTCAGCGGCGCCTTCGCCCGTGCCCACCTCGACGCTCCGGGCGCCGAGACCGCGCTGGACGCCGCGCTGCGCCTGGACACCACGGTCATGCTGGTGGACGACCCGGTCAAACGCGTCGACAACATGACGATGGCCTTCGGCCTGGAGGCACGCACGCCGTTCCTGGACCACGAGCTGGTGGAGCTGGCCGCCACGTGCCCGCCGGAGCTCAAACTGGCCCAGGGCGGCAAGGGCGTGCTCAAGGAAGCCGCGCGCGGCCTGGTGCCCGACGAGGTCATCGACCGGCCGAAGGGGTACTTCCCGGTCCCGGCGATCCGGCACATCCACGGGCCGTTCCTGCGGCTCGTGCGGGACGCCCTCACGTCCCCGGCGGCGCGCTCGCGAGGGCTCTTCCAGCCCGCCATGGTCAATGAACTGCTCGCCGCGCCCGATGCGCACAGAACCACCCTGGGAGCCAACGCTTTGTGGCAACTTGGTCTCCTGGAACTGTGGCTGCAAGCGCAAGGAGTCTGAAGTAGACGTCTCGTGGATCTGCCGGCATCCGACCCTGGCCCCCGGCGACGACGCGATCGCGTACGTGTGCGACCGTGACGGCACCCCCCGCGTCTGGGTCCAGCCCCTCGCCGGGCACACCGGCCAGGCCGGCCAGACCGGCCAGGAAGCCTCGCTGGCCCCGGTGCGGTTCCCCTACGCCCAGGGCCGGTTCGGGCCGCACGCGGCCCGCGTGATCGACACCGGCCCCGAGCCGGTCACCAACGTGCTCTGGTCCCCCGACGGGGAGTGGCTGGCCGTCCAGGTGGCGCCCGGCGGGGGAGAGCACACGCAGGTGTGGGCGGTACGGCCCGACGGCACCGACCGCCGCATGCTGGCCGGCCCGGACGGGGCACTCGCCCGCGGCTCGGCCGTGTTCGTCCGCTGGATCGGCGACGGCCACACCCTGCTCGTCGCCGAGCTGGCGCCCACCGGCATGACCGAGGCGGTGCTGATCGACGCCGAGCTCGGCAACCGCGACACCATCGCCGCCGGGCACCTGATGTGGCCGAGCGCCGTCAGCCACGACCGCGGCCGGGCGCTGCTGCGCCAGGGGCCGCGCGGCATGCGCGAGATGACCGTCGCCGACCTGCCGTTCGGCCGTGAGCGGCTGCTGCTGCCGCCCACCACCGACCTCGGCGCGTTGTCCCCGGACGGCGAGGTCGCCTACGTCCGCTCCAACGCCGGGCGCGACCGGGCCGCGCTGATGGCGCTGCGGACCGGTGAGGCCCCCATGGTGGTGGCCGAGCGGCCCGACGCCGAGCTGGACCGCTTCACGGTCAGCCACGACGGCCGGGTCGCGCTGCTGGTGTGGAACGTCGCGGGGCGGTCGGAGCTGGAGATGGCCGACCTGGTGGAGGGCGTCACGCGGGAGCTGCCTCCGCCGCCGGCCGAGGTGATCGGCTCGGCGCGGCTGTCCAAGGACGGCTCGCTCGCGGTGCTGGCCGCCGAGTCGCCGAGCGCGCCGTCCCACGTGCTGCTGTTCGACGTGGCCGGCGGCACGTACCTGCGGGTCGCGGGGGACGAACCGCTCGCCGACCCGCCGCACGCGGAGCTGGTGCGCTACCAGGCCCGCGACGGGCTGGAGCTCACCGGGTGGCTGTACCGCGCGGCACCCGGCCCCATGCCGTGCGTGATCTGGCTGCACGGCGGGCCGGAGAGCCAGGAGCGGCCCACCTACAACCCGTTGTTCCAGGGGCTGCTCGCGGCGGGGTTCAGCGTGCTGGCGCCCAACGTCCGCGGCTCGTCGGGGTTCGGGCGGGCGTTCCAGGACGCCGACAACCACGCGCTGCGGTTCCACGCCATCGACGACGTCGCCGACACCGTGGCCTACCTGGTGGGCGCGGGGGTGGCCGACCGGGCGCGGGTGGCCTGCATGGGCCGCTCCTACGGCGGCTACCTCACGCTGGCCGCGCTGGTGACGTACCCCGAGCTGTTCCGCGCCGGGGTGGACGTGTGCGGCATGGCGGACTTCGCGACGTTCTACGCCCTCACCGAGCCGTGGATCGCCGCCGCCGCGGTCGGGGAGTACGGCGACCCCGTGACCGACCGCGAGCTGCTGCGCGCCCTGTCCCCCATCCACTCCTTCGACCGCCTGACCGCCCCCCTGCTGGTGGTGCACGGCGCGCAGGACACCAACGTGCCGGTGTACGAGGCCGAACAGGTGGTCGCGGGCGCGACGGCCCGCGGCGTACCGTGCCGCTACCTGCTGTTCGACGACGAGGGCCACGAGACCGTCCGCACCGCCAACAAGATCGCCTTCGTGGAGGCGGTCACGGACTGGCTGACCCGCTGGCTCACCGAATAGACGCCGGCCGCGGCGGGACGCCCCGCGATCGGGTTGACTGGTCGGCATGATCGAGCACGTGGAGTTCGCCGCCGGAGGCGTCACGCTGGCCGGCGACCTCAGAACACCTCCCGGTGAGGGCCCGCACCCCGCGCTGGTGCTCACCGGGCCGTTCACCGGCGTCAAGGAGCAGGTGACCGGCACCTACGCGGCCCGGCTGGCCGAGGCCGGCTACGTCACCCTCGCCTTCGACCACCGCAACTTCGGGGCCTCCGGCGGCACCCCGCGCCACCACGAGGACCCCCAGGGCAAACTGGACGACCTGCGGGCCGCCGTGTCCTACCTGCGCGCCCGCCCCGAGGTGGACGGCGGCCGCCTCGGCGCCGTCGGCATCTGCCTGGGCGGCGGCTACGCCCTGCGTTTCGCCGCCTTCGACCCCCGCGTAAAGGTGTTCGCCGGGATCGCCGGCGCCTACAACACCCCCTACGCCATGCGCGCCGGCATGACCCCCGCCGGCTACGAAGCCACCCTCGCCGCCTTCACCGCGGAACTGGAGCGCCAGGACCAGGGCGCCGCCCCCGAGTACCTCCCCGCGGTCGCCGAGTCGGGTGAGGCCGCGATGGCGGGCGACGAGCCGTGGGCCTACTACGGCACCGGCCGCTCGGCCGCCCCCACCTGGGCCAACGAGGTCACCCGCGCCTCGGTCCGCGAACTGATCACCGTGGACAACATGATCGGCGCCGACTTCCTCGGCCCCAAACCCGGCCTCGTCGTGCACGGCGTGGTGGACCGCTTCTGCTCGCCCGAAGGCGCGGAGGAGGCCTACAAGCGCATGGACGGCCCGAAGAAGATCGTCTGGCTCGACACCCGTCTCCACATCGACCTCTACGACACCGAGCCCCACGTCACCCGGGCGGTGGAGGAGACCACGGCCTTCCTCCGCGAGCACCTGTAGCGCTCAGGAGGCGTGGCAGCCGGTGCGGCCGGCGATCTCCACGTTGGGGCGGCCGGAGCGCAGGGTGACGGTGAAGGTGATGCCGAGGGAGGTCTTCTCCAGGACGCTCACGTTCACCCCGAAGCGGGCACCCGGACCCTCGCCCTCCTGGTAGCCCATGCGCTGGAACTCCGTCGCCAGGGCGGAGGTCACCGCGGCGGACGTGCCGCCCGGGGCGAGGTCGCCGGTGATGGTGTAGACGGCGCGGCGGGCGCCGGGCGGGCACCCGGTGGCGTTCACGACGGCCTCGACGTGCTTGCCGGTGAGGTCGATGCGGCTCAGCGTGGTGCCGTCCTCGCGCAGGATGCGGGCGGTGTCGGTGAAGCCGGGCGCGGCGGCGCATCCCGCCGCCGCGACCCCGAGCACGAGCACGATCACCCCTCGCATTCCTGTATTTTACCGATCTTTCTCTTCGTCGTCCGGGAACAGCACCGCGCCGGACGTGCCGTCCACGGTGATCGTCTGTCCGGTGGTGACGCGGGACGTGGCGTCCGCGACGCCGACCACGGCGGGGATGCCGTACTCGCGGGCCACCACCGCGCCGTGCGAGTTGGCGCCGCCCATCTCCATCACCAGCCCGCCCGCGGTGAGGAACAGCGGCGTCCAGCCGGGGTCGGTGGACGGCGCCACGAGGATCTCGCCGGGTGTGAGACGCGCGCCCACCGGGTCGAGCACCACGCGGGCCGGCCCGGTGACCGTCCCCGGCGAGGCGGGCGTGCCGGTCAGGGCGCCGTCCGCGGCGGGTGTGCCCGAGGCCACCGCCTCCGGCTCGGTGCCGTCCGACAGCAGGACGCGCGGGATGTGCCGGCGGCGCGACTCGCGGGCGTACCTGGCCCGGCGGTCCCGCACCAGCCCGCGGTGGTCGGCGCCGCCGAGCGCCGCGCGGACCTCGGCGAGGGTCAGCATGAAGACGTCGCCCTCCTCGTCCAGCAGCCCCCGCCCGGCCAGGTCGGCGCCGGCGGCCCGGAGGTGCTCGCGGACCTCGCCCAGCGTGACGATCAGATAGTTCTTCGGCGTCTCGCGGTATCCCGCCAGCAGCCGGGCGCGGCCGAGCGCGAACCGGACGACCCGCCCCCGCAGCCCTCCGGCCCGCCGCCCGAGCTCCTCGGCCATCGCCTCGGCCTCCCGGGCGCCCCGCTCGAACACCGCGTCAGGCGCGAGCGCCGGGTCGTCAAGCCGCAGGTAGTTGGCGAGCACGCCGAGCACGTGCGCCGGGTCCTCCGACCAGCGCGGCACCCCCACGTCGATCTCCGCGACGGCCCGGTGGCCGTACCGGGCGAGGAAACCGTCCAGCTCGCGCCGCAGCACCGGCGGCAGCTCACCGGGGCCGGGCAGGCCCGGCCCGCTCAGCGCCCGCACGGACGCCTCGTCCGCGCGGATCCGGGTGGCCGCGTGCCACAGCGCCAGGTCCATCTCGGTGGTGACGTTGTGCGGCAGCCCGCGCAGCACGGTCTGCAGCTCACCGGGCCTCGACCGGCCGCGCAGCAGGCGGGCGGCCAGGCCGAACGTCACGAGCCCCGCGGCGGGGGAGGGGAACAGGAGGGGGGCCAGCGTGGCCAGCCGCCCGAGCACCCGCTCCACATGGTCCAGCCGCTCGGCGGGCGTCATGGCGGGCGGCGCCGCCAGCATCGTGCCGAGCCGTTCCCCCACCTCGGCGACGCGATCCCCGGCCCGCTCGGGGCGGGCGATGATCTGGACGATCCGCAGCGGGATGCGGTACCGCCCCGCCAGCCGGAGCTGACGCCGCAGCGCGGGTAACGGCGAGCGGTGCTCCAGCGCGAGCCGCGGGTCGCCGAACAGCCCGCGCACGACGACCGCCGACCGGGCTTCCATCAGGTCGAACACCTTCGGCATCACCAGCCGCCCCATGCGGCTGCGCATGATCCCCGTCACGTCCGCGAACACCCGCATCCCCACCTCGACCACCGGGTCGGCCGCCGGACGCACGCCGTACAGCCGCCGCACCCCGGCGGCGAGGGCCTGGAACACCGACACGCCCATCGGGGTGATCGGCCGGTGCAGCCCCTGCGCCAGGCTGAAGCAGAAGAACACCCGCAGCCCCTCCGCGCCCGCCCGCTCCGGCGGCCGGGGGTACAGCGTGGTGATCGGCCGGGCCTGCGTGAGCCACACCCCGCCGTCCTCGGCGATCGCCCACTCGGTGTCCTGCGGCGCGCCGTAGTGCGCCTCGACCCGCCCGCCGAGCTCCGCCAGCGCGATCACCTGCGCGTCGGTGAGGCACGGCTCGCCGGTGCCGGTGCCCGGGACGTGCTCGACGCCGCCGCCCGGCAGGGGACGGACCGCGACGGCCTTGTCCCCCGGGCGGCGGGTGGTGATCCTTCCCTCTGGGCTCACCACGAAGTGGTCGGGGTTGACCGCCCCGGAGACCACGGCCTCGCCGAGCCCCGGCGCGGCGTCGATCACCGTCTCGCGGCGCCGCCCCGTCACCGGGTTGGCCGTGAACATCACCCCGGCCACCGCGCCGGCACCATCTCCTGGATCACCACGGCCAGTCGCACGGCGCCCTGGTCGATCCCGTTGGCCGCGCGGTAGGCGACGGCCCGGTCGGTCCACAGCGAGGCCCAGCAGCGGCGCACCGCGTCGAGCACGGCTTCCGGCCCGGTGACGTTGAGGTAGGTGTCCTGCTGTCCCGCGAAGCTGGCGTCCGGCAGGTCCTCGGCGGTGGCGGAGGACCGCACCGCCACCGGGCCGCGTGCCGCACCGCGCACGGCGGCGGCGATGTCGTCCGGCACGGGGGCGGCGAGCACGAGCGCGCGGGCCCGTCCGGCCAGTTCGGCCAGCGCGGCGGTGTCGCCGGGCGCGGTGGCGGCGAGGCCCGCGAGCACGTCCTCCAGCCCGGCCGCGGCCGCCACCCGGCCGTACGCCTCGGTGGTGAGGCAGCACCCGGGAGGGACGGGCAGGCCCGCGCGGAGGAGGACCCCGAGGTTGACCGCCTTGCCGCCGGCCAGCGGCAGCATGTCCGTCCCTACGTCCCGCAGGCTCAGCACGAGCGGCCCGGTGACGGTGTCCTGGTGGTTGCTCTGGGTCTCGGTCATGGTGCCCTCCTCGCGGCGTGCGGAGGAGGCGGGGCGGCCTCCGGCATGGGTCCGCGCGTCTGACTCCACGATAAACTCATCACCTGTTGAAATCAACGGAGTATGAAATCCCGCGACACGACCGGGGACGCGACGATCCCGTTCCCTGACCGTCAGGCCACAGGGCGCTTCGGCGCCGTCAGGTCATGTGACGGAGATCGCCCGGATGGGACGGCGGTCAGGCGGCTAGGCGGCCGCCGGGAGGGCGGGGGGCTCGTGCAGGCGGCGCAACACGCGGCGGAAGGCGTAGATCGAGACGGCGACGGCGACGCCGCTGATGACGGCGACCACCGAGGTGCGCACCAGCAGGTACGTGCCGATCGATTGGTGGAGCAGCAGGTAGATGCTGACCGTGGAGTTGGCCAGCAGCACGAACGCCCACAGCAGCGTGATGCGGGCGAAGAACCGCCGCATCCGCTCGTGCCGCAGCACGGTCGACGGCAGGTGGATGTAATCGAGTGTGAGTTTCTGCACGAGCGGCCGGTTGAGCCGCACCGACGCCAGGAACGCCATGCTGATGCAGATGGTGCCGAGCTCGGGCTGGAGGAAGTAGACGACGGCGCTGCCGGTCCACCAGCCGAGCGCCGCCCGCGCCGTGATGGCGATGGCCGCGAGCACCATCGTGCCGGGCACCGGGCGGCGGCGGACCAGCCGCCAGGCCACCCCCGCGTACACCCAGGAGACGGCGGCGATGAGGGCGCCGTCCAGGCCGAGCAACGCCAGCGCCGCGTAGAACACGGCGAGAGGGGCGACGACGCCTTCGAGGAGCCGGGGTACGGCTTGCCTGATCAACGTGGTGATCCGCGGGAGTTTGACCGACGGGGTGTTCATGCTTCTCCCAGGAACGGCGGAAGACCGACGCTAGAGCTTCGGCGCCTACCCTGAGAGCGGATTGCCAAAACCAGGGCGAAACGCCTATGGGATCTCATCGGCGACACCCCAGGCCCGGCGTCCCGTTGACCGGCGCACATGCAGGATAACGGCGGTAATAAAAGATCAATGTCGTGACCTGCGGTGACGCTTACCCTTCTGTTGTGGTTGAACATCCAATAACGGTTCGGAAACGGGGGGTTTCCGGATAGGGAGCGTACCGGGACCATGAAGGCATGGCAGTGCTTTCACGCACAGGTCGATCGGCCGCGTGCGTGGCCGACGTCGCCGGTCAGCTCGCGCGCTGGCCCGACCTCGCGGTGAGCCATACCCGCAACGTCGTCAGGTTCCGCACCATGGGCCGGGAGATCATTCGTATGCCCGGCGACCACACGGCGGAGCTCCTGCTGACCACCTCCGTGATCGACCGCTGGGCCCGCGTGCTCGCGGGCTCGCAGCGTGTCACCCAGGGGCACGCCGACGGGTGGGTCAAGGTCGAGATCGAGGACCAGAACGACGTCGAGATGTTCCTGTCGCTGGTCAGCGTAGCCCTGAAGGCCAACCGCGAGACGCCGGTCAGCCGAGACTAGTGGTCGCCAGCTTGGCGCCGAAGCCGAGGAACACCGCCCCCACGCCCGAGGTCAGCCCCGCGGAAAGCCCGCGGCGGCGCCGGAACTGGGTGGCCAGGTGCACGCCGGTGAAGATCAGCGTCGACAGGTAGAGCACGCTGAAGAGCTGGCAGATCGCGCCGAGGACGAGGAACGACAGCGCGGGCGCGCTGTACCCGGGGTCCACGAACTGCACGAAGAAC
Source organism: Sphaerisporangium sp. B11E5 (assembly GCF_039871875.1). Classification (NCBI taxonomy): domain Bacteria; kingdom Bacillati; phylum Actinomycetota; class Actinomycetes; order Streptosporangiales; family Streptosporangiaceae; genus Sphaerisporangium; species Sphaerisporangium sp. B11E5. The sequence goes on from NZ_JBDPMD010000062.1 coordinate 44,504, forward strand.
GACACGAAGAACAGGATCGCCTTCGGGTTGAGCAAGCTGATCGTCAGCGCCTTGCGGAACGGGTCGGACAGGTCCGCCACCGGCGCGGGCGCCCCCTCGGCCGCCTCCCGCCGCGAGCGCCACGCCGCACGGATCATGGACAGGCCGATCCACGCCAGGTAGCCGGCCCCGGCGTACTTGACGATGTTGAACAACATCGGCGTGGAGCGCAGCAGCGACGCGACCCCGGCCGCCGACAGCGCCATCAGCACCGTGTCGCCGAGGAAGACACCGGCGGCGGCCCGGTATCCGGCGCGCACGCCGCGCCGCGTGCCGACCGACAGGACGAACAGGGAGTTCGGGCCGGGCAGCAAGATGATCAGAAACGCGCCGACGGTGTACGCCCAGATGTTGGTGATGCCGAGGAACAATGTGCCGCCTGACTCCGTGCTCAGTTACGGCTCATCACCATATATCGGTAAAGTCCGCCCGATTCCGCAGGGGCGGGTGGGCTGGACGTACCGATCATCCGGTGTGTGGACAGAAATCCTGTCTCGGGGAAAAGCGGGGAGTTTGGGTCTTGTGGCGGGATGGGGGCGGGGCTACGATCGGGCACAACTCTTAGGAAACTTTCCTAAAAGATATGCCCATCGCGCGACGGCAACGGCCACACCCGTACGACTTCGCCTCGATCTCCCCGGCCTTCACGGCCGACACCCCCCCACCGCCGGCACGTGCACGCCCCGGCCGTGCCGGCCCGCCGAGGAGCTTTCATGCGGTTCATCCGACTGTGCGTCGCGGCCCTGGTCGCCGCGGCCGCCGTACTCGTCATGACAGGCACACCCGCCCTCGCGGCGCCCGCCACCGCCGTGTTCACCAAGCCCCAGGACTGGGGCACCGGCTTCGAGGGCAAGTACACGATCACCAACGGCACCACCACCACGATGAACGGCTGGACGGTGGCGTTCGACCTGCCCTCCGGCTACCAGGTCACCACCGCCTGGGACGCGGTCATGACCAGGAACGGCCAGCGCTTCAGCTTCGCCAACCCGAGCTGGGCACCCACCCTGGCCCCCGGCGCGAGCATCAGCTTCGGCTTCAACGGCAGCCCAGGCGACTTCGGCGCCCCCACCAACTGCACGCTGAACGGCGCCCCCTGCTCCGGCGGCACGACCAACCCAGGCGCCCCCGGCACCCCGGGCACGCCCACCGTCACCGCCTCCGGCAACTCCTCGATCTCGTTGTCCTGGACCGCGTCCAGCGGCACGGTCACCGGCTACCGGGTGTACGAGGGCACCACCGTGCGCGCCACCGTGACCGGCACCACGGCCACCATCGGGTCGCTCGGCACCTGCACCACGCACACCTACACCGTGCGGGCGTACAACTCCACCGGCGAGTCGGCCGCCAGCGGCTCCGTCACCGGCACCACCACCGGCTGCACCAACCCGCAGCCCGGCGGCCGCGGCGCGCCGTACCTGTACCTCGGCTGGGGCAACCCGCCGAGCCCCGCGACGGTCATGAACGCGACCGGGGTCAAGTGGTTCACGATGGCGTTCATCCTGTCCGGCGGCGGCTGCACCCCGGCGTGGGACGGCCAGCGGCCGCTCCAGGGCGGCGTGGACGCCTCCACGATCGCGCAGATCAAGGCGGCGGGCGGCGACATCGTGCCGTCGTTCGGCGGCTGGAGCGGCAACAAGCTCGGGCCGAACTGCTCGACGCCGCAGGCGCTCGCCACCGCCTACCAGCAGGTCATCAACGCCTACAACCTCAAGATGATCGACATCGACATCGAGAACACCGACGAGTTCGAGAACGAGGCGGTGCAGGACCGCATCCTGAACGCCCTGAAGATCGTCAAGCAGAACAACCCCGGCATCAAGACGATCATCACGTTCGGCACGACCACCTCGGGGCCGAGCTGGTGGGGCACCCGCCTCATCAACCAGTCCGCCGCGCTCGGTGCGAACATCGACGTGTTCACGATCATGCCGTTCGACTTCGGCGGCGGTGCCGACATGTACCAGAGCACCGTCAACGCCTCCGAGGGCCTGAAGAACGCGCTGAAGACCGCCTTCGGCTGGTCCGACGCCACCGCCTACGCCCACATGGGCATCTCGGGCATGAACGGCCTGTCCGACCAGCAGGAGCTCACCACCCCCTCCACCTGGACCCAGATCCGCGACTGGGCCAAGGCCCGCGGGCTCGCCCGCCTCGCCTTCTGGTCGGTCAACCGCGACCGCGGCTGCCCCGGCGGCGGCGTCCAGGCGGCCTGCAGCGGCATCGCCCAGAACGACTGGCAGTTCACCTCGATCACCGCCGGTTTCTGACCCCTCCTCGCCCTCCTCGTCCCTCACCCACCTGTCCCGGCCACCGCGGGTTCCGGCCGGCCCGGCCACTCTCGTCCGGCGCGGGATCACCGCCTGTCCCGCCACCGCGGGCCCTCGGCCGGCCACCCGCCGCCGGGTCCCCGGATCGTACGGCCCGCACGCCTTCGACCCCCCACGGAGCGTGCGGGCCGTACACCGCATGACGAAGTCCACCAAAGGCCTCAAAAGGGTTCTTTGACGGAGCAATTCTGGATAGATGATGGCAATCTTGGTGCCCGAGTGGTCGGTTTGGCCCGTCGTCCGGCAGGCTAGGGACCGTCATGGACAACGCAATCCTCACGGGGTGCCTCCTCGTCACCGGTGTCGTGCTCGCCCTCCTCGCTCAGTGGAAGGGCTGGAAGCCGTCGTTCGCCGTCACGCTCGCGGTCGGCATCGGCTTCCGCGTGGCCATCATGATCCTGGCCGTCATCAGCGTGTGGCAGCCGGTGGACTTCGTGAACAGCTTCAAACCGGCCGGTGAGGCGATCCTCGCCCACAAGGACCCCGTACTGGAGAGCAACGGCGGGTGGCACTTCCTGCCGACGATCCCCTACATCTACGGGCTGCTGCTCTGGCTGAACATCCCCTGGGAGATCGCCGGGCGCCTGGTCACCGTCGTCGCCGACATCATCCTCATCCCCCTGGTCGGCAAGCTCGCCGGCCGCGGGGACGGCAGGCTGCGGGCGTTCCAGTACGCCTGCAACCCGCTGGCCCTGCTCGTGGCGTCCATCCACGGGCAGGTCGAGCCGGTGTCCCTGGTGTTCGGCGTCGCGGCGTTCGTCGTCGCACGCAACGCCAGGACCTCCCGCCCGGTGCGCAACGCCATCGTCGCCGGCCTGCTCATGGGCCTCGCGCTGTGCGCCAAGAGCTGGCCCATCTGGCTCGTCCCCGGCATGCTGCTCTTCCTGCCCGGCCTGCGCTCCCGCCTGTACGGCCTCTTCGCCACCGGCGTCCCGCCGCTGTTCTTCCTCGCCACCCTGCCGATCGGCGCGGGCACCTCGCTGTCCCAGCTCCCCGAGGTCATCAAGACCATCGGCGACGTGCGCCCCATCATCGGCGAATGGGGCTGGACGGCCATCGCCGTGGGCGGGCACTGGACGCTGGACGCCGACCTCGCCCGGTACGGCCAATGGATGATCTACGGCTCCCTGCTGATCGTCGGCATCCTGTGGCGCCGCGCCGACCCCATCGACCTCACCACCGCGCTGCTGCTCACCTTCATGGTCGTCACCCCGCGGCTCGGCGCGCAGTACCTGCTGTGGTTCATGCCGTTCCTCGTCGCCCGGCCCACCCGCCTGGCCTGGCCCGCGATCATCGGCACGAGCACATGGGCCGCGATCGGGTACCTGTACCTCACGCAGTACACCGCCGCCGACTGGGCCGCGCTGCACGCGCCATGGGCGATGAGCTCCATCGTGCTGCTGCCCGTGCTGGCCGCCGCACTGCCCTGGGGCGCCCGCCGGACCGGCGGCATCGTCCTGGACACGTCCGTCGACGACCAGCCCCGCTCACCGGTGCGCGCGTCGACGTCCTGATCAGCCGGGTCCGCCGGTCTTCGGGACCTCCCCGGAGATCAGCGCCGCGGACCACTTCGCCGACGGGTCGCTGTCGATCAGCAGCGCCCGGGTCAGCAACGTCAGCGGGATCGCCAGCAGCGCGCCGAGCGGCCCGAGCACGGTCGCCCAGATGATCAGCGACACCAGCGTCACCGTCGTGGTCAGGCCCACCGCGTCGCCGAGGAACTTCGGCTGGATGAACGACTGCACCACCACGTTGATCACCATGTACGCCACGATCACCAGGATCATCGGCCGGACCCCGCCGGTCAGCAGCGCGAGCAGGGCCGGCGGGATCAGGCCGATCACGAAGCCGATGTTGGGGATGTAGTTGGTGATCAGCGCCAGCACGCCCCACAGCAGCGGCAGCGGCACACCGACGAAGAACAGCGCGATCACGTCCAGCACCGAGCAGATGATCCCGAAGACCGTGGACACCAGCAGGTAACGCCGGGTCCGGCGCGCGAACGTGCTCAACGCCGCCGCGAACGCCGGCCGCTCCGCCGCGGCCGCGTCCAGCACCCGCGAGACGATCGGCGCGTCCAGGCTCATCGCCAGCAGCAGCACCACGATGAGCAGCAGGCTGGACACCACCCCGAGCACACTGGACAGCAGTCCCTGCGCGAACTCGAAGATCTTGCCAGGGTCCAGCGACTGGATCGCCTTGCTGACCTGCGGCGCCAGCCCGTGCTCCGCCGCCAGCCGCTGCAGGTCCGCCACCAGCCGGTTGAACTGCGGCGCGTAACTCGGCGCGAGCACCGCCATCTGCACCACCGCCGCGGTGAGGATGCCGACCATCCCCAGCAGCACCACGATGACCGCCGCGAACGGCACCCCCACCACCAGCCAGTGCGGCGCCCCCCGGCGCGCCAGCCAGTCCCTGATCGGATCGACCGCCACCGTAAGCACCAGTGCCAGCAGCAACGGCCCCACGATGGAGCTCACCGCCTTGATCCCCGCGAGAATCACGATGGCGGCCGCACCGGTCAGCAACACGATCAGGGCCCGGGGTACCGCTCGTTCGTTCACGCTGTCGCCTCGCTCGGATCGGAGCCTCGCCGCACGTATCCGCCTGTTGTACTGCCGTCCGCGCCCCGCCGGAAGGGCTTCCCTTGATCGTGACCCGTATTGGATCGAGGACCTCCGGAACCCTGCTAATCTTTTCCTGTCGGCAACCGACCGGCCATCTCCCCGATCTCCCCACCTCAGGGTGGATGACGCGTGGGCGCGGCCGGAACCATGGCGGCACCACCCCGTAAAAGATCTACCTGGCTCGGCTTGCCTTGCGAGTTTGGTTCAGGTAAGTTTGCAGGGTTGCTCTGGATCAGGGCGGCCATATGCTAGCGGGTTGGCTGGAGTAGAAGTCAAGCCGGGGTTTGCCCCCG
>NZ_JBDPMD010000063.1:0-49486 GCF_039871875.1 Sphaerisporangium sp. B11E5
TACGTCAACATGCTCGAAGCCGGCATCATCGACCCCGCCAAGGTCACCCGCTCGGCCCTGCAGAACGCCGCGTCCATCGCCGCGCTGTTCCTCACCACCGAGGCCGTCATCGCCGAGAAGCCCGAGAGGAGCCCCGCCGCTCCGGCCGTGCCGGGCGGCGGCGGCGACATGGACTTCTAGACCGGGCCGCCCCTGCGGCCGAGGCGCATCCAGGTGACCACACCCGCCGCGACCGCGAGGGTGGCGACACCGACGATCAGCAGGGTGCCGATCGGGGTCCCGTCCTCCTGCGCGGCTCCTGCCGCGGCCGCGCCGTCCTCGCGAGGGGCCGTCGCGTCGTTCCGGCCGGGGGCCGCGCCGTCCTGAGCGGGGGCCGCCGCGCCGTCCTGGGACGCGGCGGCCGCCGCCTGCTCGGCGACGACGGCGGCGTCCTTCGCGGTCACGGTGACCGTCTTGCGGGCCTTGGAGGGCTCGGTGGCCTTCACCGTGACCCGCCACTCGCCGCTCGGCAGCGGCTCGGCGGCGTTGTACAGGTTCTGGCCCTCGGGAGACGACCGGAGCGTGACGGGACCGAAGGTCCGCCCGTCGGCGGACTTCGCGGTCAGCGTCGCGATGACGGTCGCGGTGACGGGGTGGTGGTCCTTCTTCCAGGTCACCAGCACGTTGACGTTGTCGGCTCCGTTCCCCACCACCTCCAGCTCGATCGCCCCGCCGTGCGCGGAGGCCGCCGGGGCGCCGAGGAGAAGCGTGAGCCCGGCCAGCAGCGCGGTCACGGCGTATCTCAGTGTCTTGCTCACGAGTGGTGGACCCCCTCGGGTTCGGCGTCCGGGGCGAGCGCCCCGTCACCGGGCGTTGTCTGAAGGTGAACGTGCTGGTGGCCGAAGCCCGCGTCGATGTTCACGGCGTCGAGCGCCGTGGCTCCGACCGACCAGGTGAACAGTGCCTCGGTGCGCTGGCTCCTGGCGAGCTGCAGCGTCCGCGCGGCGTCGGGCCCGCCGAGGTCCCGGGAGACCGCGTAGGTCTCGACGGCGCCGGCGAGCTGGCGTACCGCCGAGGTGAGGGCGGACCTCGCCACGTTGGTGGCGGTCTCGCCGGACGGCGGGTCGGCGAATCCCTGGACGGCGGCGGCGGTCGCCTTCCGCCATTTCTCGACGTCCTCGGTGGTCACCGCGGCGGGCCCGGCGGAGTCCTCGGCCGGCATGGCCTTGGCCAGTCCCTCCAGCACGGGGGCCAGCCGGTCCCGTGTCGATCTGGCCAGCTCGGTGAGCTCCTTGATCTGCGTCTTGTCGCGGAGCGCGTACTCCGCCTTGATCCGGTCGACCGGGCTCGGCCGGGTCAGGACGAAGACCAGGCCGCCCGCGAGGATCGCGCCGAGCGCGAACGCGGCGAGGAGTTTCCACACCGTGGACGAGCTCCGGGCCGGCGCGTGCTGGACCTGCCGGGGGTTCCTGGCCACTGTCGCCTTCTTGTTCATGCTGACGTTCGCCTCCTCGGGATGCTTACGGTGGTGAATGGCTGAGGGACGGATGTCTCACCGCCCGCGTGCTCCCCTCACACCCGCTCACGCCCGACAGGTCCGCCTCTGCTGTGCAGGGCGATCAGCCTCTCGAGCCGCCTGCGGCGCCGCGAACGGTTCCACCGCAGGCCGAGGAAGGCGAGGACGAGCAGGACGAGGAACAGGAACTGCGGCAACGGGAGTGCCCAGACCGTGACGCCGGACGTCACCCGCTCGGCGGTGATGCCGGGGAGCGCCCCGCCGGCGGGCGAGGGGATGGTCATGAGCTTCGCGGTGACCGGCCCGAGCGGCCAGACACCGGTGACCCGTGCGGTGAACTCACGGGTGGCACCTGGCATGACCTCCCGCGCCTTGGCCTTCGAGGTGTCCTTCCAGTCGCTTTCCCCGGCGAACGCCGACGTCAGGACCCGGGCGTCGGGGGCGAGCCGGAGGTTGCCGCGGTTGGCGAGGGTGTAGGTCACGTCCACGTACCCCGCGGCGAAGGGGTTCCACGACCAGGTGTAGTCGGCACTCATGCCGGTCACTTCGAGCTTGGCCTCGTACTCGCCGGTCACGCGGATGTTCAGCCGGACGCCCACCCGGTTCTGGACCCGCACCTGGCCGGAGATCGTGTCCACGGACGCGGTGACCCCGGCGGGGTGGTCCCCCGGTGTCGCGTTCCGCGGGATCGCGACCTTGACCGGCACGACGGTCGTGGCTCCCGCGGCGATGGTCACCGATTCCGGGACCTCGACCCACGCACCGCCGTCGACCGGGGTGGCGTCGGAGGGGCGCATGTCGAAGTAGCCCTTGGCGGTCAGGTAGCCGTCGTTGGCGTCGATCGCGAAGGCGACCGGCACGGCGGAACGGTTGGTGACCGCGACGTGCTCGGTCACCGCCTGTCCCGCCGCGAGTTCGATGTCGATGTCGCCGCGCCCGTCGGGGCCGTTGGCGTCGGCCGGTACGACCGACCAGGTGGTGTCGATGCCGCCTGCGGCCTGTGCCGGGCCGGCGATTGCCACCACGGCGACCAAGGCGATGGCACCGGCGGCGTGAAGCACGGCCAGGGCGCACCGCGAACTGCTCTTGGCCACAGAGGTGTCTCCTGTCTCATCGTGGACGTCCGGGACGAGTGCCAGAGTCGCACACGTCCCGGACGCCCACCAAGGGTGGCGTTCTACCTGCGCTCAGGACTGGTTGAACAGCGAAAGCGTCAGGGTCGAGTGGTACTCGCCGGACGCGACGTCGGCCGGGGTCCGCAGCGCGAGGTCGGCGTTCACCTGCCAGGTGCCGATCTCGTCCGCGGAGTTCGCGGCCGAGACGAGCAGCTCCTGGCCCGCGAGACCCACGTTGGGCGCCCCGGTGCCGTCGGAGATGACACTGGACACCGGCTCACCGGCCGCCACCGCACCGGTCTGCGAACCGGTCAGCAGGCGCGGCGCCCAGCCCAGGTACTCCGGGCCGATGGTCTTGGACGCGTCGCCGGTCGCGACGAACTGGCTGGCCTGACCGACGACGGCCCAGTACTCACCGGCGGGGATGGCGTCGGGACTGCGGGTGTCGCTCACCGTGACCGTCGGCAGGGTGCCGACGAACTGGCGGGCGGTGCCGGTGGACCCGTTCTCCTGCAGGGAGACGCCGGTGTTGTCCGCCACGGTCATCGTCAGCTCGCCCGGGGGGACGATCGGCGTGATGTTCACCGACACGTCGACGCCGTCGTCGGGCTCGTCGGCCGCCGCGGGCGTGCCGGACAGGCCGAGCAGCGCCAGGCCGAGCACCGACACGGCGAGTATCTGGGTGGTTCTCTTGGTTCTCATCGTGATGGCTCCGTATATGCCATGTATGGGGGGGCGGGGCCGGCCGGTCGTGCGACCGGCCGGCCCAGGTTCACATGTCAGGGTGTCCCGGCGTGCGCCGTGATCACCGGTGGTGCGGTCAGCGGCAGCTGACCGCGGAGTAGGCGGCGTCGTACGACGTGGTGACCTGCTTGCCACCGATCGTCGCGGTCCCCGTCACGGTCACCGTGCCGGCGTCGACCTGCCCGAGTCGCGTGTTGAAGGACTGGTACGCCTGCTTGCCCGTCGCCACGCCGGTCACGGTCTTGGCCCCGTACGGGGTCGTCAGCGTGATCGTCGCGGTCTCGGCGCCGTCGTTGACGGCGGTCACCGCGAGGTGCGCCGTGGCGCCCACGCAGCGTGCCGACGCGGTGACGGTCAGGGCGACCTTCGAGGTGGTGATGGTCAGGGTGAGGACCTTCGCCTCCTCGACGTTGCCCGCCTTGTCGGCCGAGCGGTAGGAGAAGGTGTGCTCACCGTCGCCGGAGATCTCGACCGGCGCCGTGTAGGCGGTCCAGTCCCCACTGTCCAGCTTGTACTCGGTGCGGTCGACCCCGCTGCCGTTCGCCTCGTCGGCGGCGGTCAGCGTGACCTTGACCGGCCCGGTGAACGGACCGCTCGCCGGGTCGGTGACCGCGGTGGTCACCGGCGCGGTCGTGTCCTCCGCACCCTTGCTGAGGTGGAAGAAGTCGAACTTGGCGGTCTTGGACGCCGTCTGGTTGCCGCCGAAGGCGAACAACCCGACCTTCGCGCCGGTCACGACCGCGCTGTTCTTCACCGCGGTGTCCGCGGCGACCTCGGTCCAGGTGGTGCCGTCCGCGGAGTAGTAACCGCGGAACGAGTCCCCTTCCTTCACCAGGCGCAGCCACCACACGCCGGCCGTGAGGTTGCCGACCTGAGGCTGCGGGTCCTGCACGGCCCCGCCGACCTCGCTGCGCAGCTCGATCCGCCGCGTCACCGCGGAACCCGCGGTGTTGTCGGTGATGTAGTCGAGCTTCACGTAGTCGTCGTCACCGGCGTACACGATGAGACCGGCCTGCTGGTAGGCCTCGTTCAACGCCGACCCGTCGACCTTCGTCTCCAGCGTCCAGTCGCCGTCCGGCGCCTTCTGCATGATGAAGTTCTTCGGGTTGGTGTTGTCGGTCCCGTAGACGTCACCCGTCTGGGTGTCGATCTGCAGGGCGCCGTCGGCCACCCGCGCCGTCGTGGGGTCGGGGCGCACCGACGCGGTCCAGCGGCACGCGTCCAGGGTGGTGCCGTTGAACTCGTCGTCCGGCGCGGGGCCGGTCGCCGTGTCGTCCGGAGTGATGGCGAACCAGTCGAACGCCGCGTCCACCACCGGACGGGTGCCGGTGGCGGCCAGCGAGATCAGGCCGATCCTCGGGTTGTTGATCCCGGCGAGCGACTTGGTCTGCGTCATGGCGGTGAAGGTGACGCCGTCGGCCGAGTAGTGCGCGGTGATGTTGGTGCCGTCGCTGATGAAGCGGACGTACACCGTGTCGGGGTAGGCGTCGCCGAGCTGTGCGGTGTTGCTCGCCGCCACCTCGTTGGGGGCGCCGTTCTCCTCGCGGATGAACTGGAAGACACGGTTGGCGTGGTTGTTCGTCGCCCGCGCCTGCAAGACCATCTTGGCGTAGTTGTCGTCGTCGCCGTAGATGACCAGGCCCGCCTGCTGGTACGCGTCGCGCGCGTTCAGCGTGAGCTTGGTGGTGGCCGTCCAGGGGCCGGACGGCGCCGGCTGCAGGACGATGTTCGGCGTGAGCGCGCTGTTGCCCGTGCTGTAGATGTCGCTGAGCGACGTCGGGATGATCAGCTTGCCGTCCGCGACCCGCAGGTCCTGGTTCTCCCGGATGACCGACCAGCGGTCACGGTCGAGCGAGGTGCCGAGGAAGTCGTCGGAACGACCGCTGAAGCACTGCGTGGTCGGCGCGTCCACCTTGACGGAGACCTGTGCCGTGGCGACCGCACCCCTGGCGTCGGTCACGCTCACCGTGGCGGTGTACGTGCCCGGCGCGTTGTAGGTGTAGCTCGCGTCGGCCGTCGTCGGCTGCGGCGCGCCGGTCACCCCGAAGTTCCACTTGTAGGTGAGCGGCGTGTCGCCGTCGGGGTCGGTGGCCGTGGCCTTGAAGTCGACCTTCAGCGGTGAGGTGCCCGTGGCCGGGGTCGCCGACGCGGTCACCGTCGGACGCTGGTTCTCCGTGACGCCCTTGCCGATGAAGTCGATCCAGTTGACGTTGATCAGGAAGGAGTCGGCCGCCGCGCTCGCCGGCTTGCGCACGACGAAGTACAGCGGTCCGGTCTGCGCCGGCGGTGCGGTCAGGTTGAGCGTGACGTCGGTGAACGTCTGCCACCCACCTGTTCCCGCCACGTCGGCCGAGCCGATCAGCGTGCCGGTCTCGGGGTTGCCGACCCGGACCTGGACGGTCCCGCCGGTGGTGGCCGAGGCGGCCCGCAGCCGGATCGAGGTGATGTTCCCGAGGTTCACCGGGGAGAACGACCACCAGTCGCCGTCCTGGATGTTCCCGATGTTCCTGGCACCACCCAGAGGGTCGGTCGTGGTCTCCGCCGTGACACCGGCGGCGTCGGTACCCACGCCACCCGCGACGCGGCCGGTCTCGGTGAAGTGCTCGGCCTGCTTGCGCTTGGGCTGCAGGATGACCTGCCCCCGGCCGGTGAGCGACCTGGCACCGCCGGCGCCGCCGCCGTCGGCGTAGGTGGCCTCGAGGATGTAGAACAGGTTGTCGTCGGTGCCGTGGCCGCTGTCGGTGAGCGTCTGGAGCACGCCCTCACAGCCCTGGTGCTCGTCGAGCGGGTGGCCGTGGCTGTCGTGACCGAGGAACGCCTGGATCTTGACCTTGGCGCAGTCGATCGTGCTGTCCTCGGGGTCGGTGACCGCGATCTTGTACTTGACCTGGTCGCCGAACTCGAAGAACCCTCCGTCCGGAGGCGGCAGCAGTGTGACCGTCGGGCGGGTGTTGCCCGCGACGATCGGCACGCTCGCGGTGGCGGTGACGCCGTCCGTGTTCGTGATCTTCAGGACGACGTTGTAGTTGCCCGCGTCGGTGAAGACGTGCGACGGGTTCGGGTCGGTCGAGTCGACCGTGCCGTTGTCGTCGAAGTCCCAGGCGTAGGTGAGCGCCTTGCCGTCCGGGTCCTGCGAACCCTGGCTGGAGAACTGCACACTGAGCGGCACGGGACCGTCGGTCTTGTCGGCCGAGGCGCGGGCGACCGGAGGCCGGGTGCCCTTGATGTAGTCGATCCGGTAGATGCCGGAGTCGGCGTTGTCACCACCGAAGCCGGAGCCCCATTCGATCAGGTACAGCGCGCCGTCCGGACCGAACTTGAGGTCCATGGGCCGCTTGAAGCTCAGGGACTTGAGCACCTGGTTGATCTTGACGAGCGAGGTGGTGTCCTCGTTGACCTGGAACGAGAACATCTTGTTCGTGTTCCACTCGCCCATGATCGCCTTGCCGTCCCAGTAGGCCGGCCACTTGACGGCCGACTGCAGGTCGGCGTCGTAGCGGTAGACGGGACCCGCCATCGGCGCGCCGCCGTTCAGCTCGGGGAAGTTCTGCGCGTCGGTGTTGTAGTGGTACCAGACCGTCGCCCGGGTCATCGCCGGCGGGTTGGTGAGGCCGGTGTTGTTGGGCGAGTTGTTCACCGGCGCGGCGCAGTTGAACGCCGAACCCGAGGCGCTGGTGGCGAAGTCGTAGTCGATGTACGGCGTGTTGTTGCCGACACAGTAGGGCCAGCCGTAGTTGCCCGGCTTGCTCATGAGGTTCCACTCGACGGTGTTCTCCGGACCGCGCGTGGCGCTCGCGGACCCGGCGTCAGGACCGTAGTCGGCCACCAAGGGGTATCCGGTCTTCGGGTCGAGACCCATCCGGAAGGGGTTGCGCAGGCCCATGGCGTAGATCTCGGGCCTGGTCTTGTCCGTACCGGGAGGGAACAGGTTGCCCGAGGGGACGGTGTAGGTGCCGTCGGCCTCGGGGTGGATGCGCAGCAGCTTGCCGCTCAGGTCGTTGGTGTTGCCCGAGGTGCGCTGCGCGTCCCAGGCCGAACGGCCCTGCCGCTCGTCGATCGGGGTGTAGCCGTTGGAGGCGAACGGGTTGGTGTTGTCGCCGGTGGCGAGCCACAGGTCACCCGTCTTGTGGTCCATGACCATGCCGCCACCGTGGTGGCAGCACTCGGCCCGCTGCACCGGCACGTCGAGGATCTTCTTCTCGCTCGCCATGTCCAGCGTGTCGCCGTTGACCGTGAACCGGCTCAGCCGGTCGACGTTCTCACCGGTGGGCGAGTAGTAGAGGTAGATCCACTTGTTGGTGTCGAAGGCCGGGTCGAGCGCCATGCCGAGCAGGCCGCTCTCGTTGGCGGTGAACACGCTGAGGCGGCCGGCCGTCACGGTGCCGCCGGTGGTCTTGACGATCTTGACGTCGCCGAGCCGGTCGATGTAGAAGATCCGGCCGTCCTTGGCGATGTCCAGCATCATCGGGTTGGACGTGTTGTCGTCGAGCGTGGTCTTCTCGAAGCTCGCGCTCTGCGAGGCGGAGCAGTCGGCCTTCGCCGCGCCCGCGGCGGTCCTGATGCCGCCGAGGAGCATGCTCAGGAAGTGCGTCTCGACGAAGCTCGCCTTGGTGTGGCCGAGCCCGGTGTACCACGAGCGGCCGCCGTCGTAGTCCTGGCACCACACCGTCGGGTGGTCGATGCCCATGGTGCCGCCGCTGTAGGACTTCTCGTCCAGCGACGCCAGCACGTGCACGGTGCCGCGGGGGTTGGCCTGGTAGTCGTACCACTCGTCGGTGCGGGTCCACGAGGTGGGCAGGCCCTGCGTGGAGGGGTGCGCCGGGTCCTCGACCTTGACGGTGGCCTGCTGGGTCGCCGGGTGCGACTTGAAGTACGCGCCGACCAGCTTGCCGTACCACTCCCAGTTGTAGCCGCTGTCAGAGGCCGCGTGGATGCCGGCGAAGCCGCCGCCGCCCTGGATGTAGCGCTGGAACGCGTCCTTCTGGTCCTGCGTGTTCAGCGGGTCGCCGGTCGTGGAGAGGAAGACGACGGCCTGGTACTGCGCGAGGTTCGCGTCGGTGAACGTCGAGCTGTCCTCGGTCGCGTCGACCGTGAAGTTGTTCTCCTGGCCGAGCTTCTGGATGGCCGCGATGCCCTCGGGGATCGAGTCGTGCCGGAAGCCGGTGGTCTTGGAGAAGACGAGGATCTTGAAATCGGGGGCCGCGGCGCTTGTCGCGCTCGCGGCACTCGCTGCGCCCGCCGGGGAGGCGACGAACGACAGGATGGGGAGGACGAGGGCGAGTGCCATCGCCGCCGCCGTACGGCGGATAGAGCGATGGCCGTTGACAGGGGTGGCCGCACTGCGCGACCGGGCCCACGTTCGAGAACGTGGTGACATGGGAACTACCTTCCTGACCAGGGGGGGACTGTCAGGCAAGGCGCGCGCCGCCGCGCTTGTTGCCATCTGCTAGCGGTGGACGGGTGGGGTGCTGGAGGGTGCCGTCTCCAGGTCGTGGGGGGCCCGTCAGGGAGTCGCGGGCCGGAGTAAGGGATCCATGAGGGTCGTCGGGTCGTCGATGAGCTGGTTGATCACCATGCTCGCGGCGCCCCGGGAGGCGGCGCCGAAGCCTAGGTCGGAGGCGGCGAACCGGCACGGGGCGGCGTGGCGTGCCACGACCAGCCGCTCCAGTTCCGTCTGGGCGTGCGGCAGCAGCCACTCCGCCAAGGTGGCGAAGTAACCGCCGACGACGATCACCCGCGGGTTGAACAGGTTGGCCACGATCGAGCCGCCGAGCCCGAGCCACCGTCCCACCCGCGCCACCGCCTCCAGCATGCGCGGGTCGCCCGCGGCGAGGCCCGCCGCGATCTCCGCCGCACGTTCCTCGGGGTCGGGCACCGGCGGGCCGGCCCGCTCGTGCGCCCGTTCCGGCAGGGCCGTGCGCATCAGCGCCTCCAGCCCCACCTTGGTCTCCCAGCAGCCGTACCGGCCGCAGCCGCAGCGGGCGCCCGCCGGGTCCACCGGCAGGTGCCCGACCTCGCCGGAGAAGCCGTCCGCGCCGCGCAGCAGCCTGCCCTCGACGACGATCCCGCCGCCGACCCCCACCTCGCCGGTGAGGTAGACCATGTGCGGCGTACCGGCGGCGACGCCCGAGGTGTACTCGGCGAGGGCCGCGAGGTTGGCGTCGTTGTCCACCGTCACCGGCAGCCTCAGCGGGCCGAGCGCGCCGGCCAGCCGGTCCGCCAGGGGCAGGTCGTACCACTCCAGGTTGGGCGCGAGCGCGACGACGCCGCGCGCCACGTCGACCAGGGCGGGCACCGCGACCCCGATGCCGGCCGGGACCGCTCCAGCCCGCTGCATCGCCTCGATGGCCTCCCCGGCCACCAGGCCGAGCCGGCGCAGGGAACGGTCCGGGCCGCTGCCCACGGTGTCGAACCCGACGCGGCGCTCCACCACGACACGGCCGCTGAGGTCGCAGCCGTGTACCGAGATGTGCCCGACGTTGATCTCCAGGCCCAGCGCGCCGACGTGGGCCCCGTGCAGCGCGACCGCCCGCCGAGGACGGCCCACCGCGCCGACGTGCTCGGTGCCGACCTCCCGCACCAGCCGCCGGTCGAGAAGCTCGGCCACCAGATTGGACACCGTGGCACGGTGCAAACCGGTCACGTCCGCGATGTCGGCCCGGGAGCGGGACACGTGGTCACGGAGCTGACGCAGCACCAGCGACAGGTTCGCCCTGCGCAGCGTGGCGTGGCTCGTCGGCGGGGCGGTGCCACCCGCGGCGCGGGTCAGGTGCTCCTGCGCCACACGATCACCGCCTTCCGTTTGTCTCTGTGATCAACTAATGAGGGTTGTAACACGCGTATGTCCGTTCTGCACCCCTGTGACAGGTAACGAGTTGACATCGCAGGGCAACGTCCCAGGTCAGCCGGTAAATCTGGTCGTGTTACATGAACGTTACACAGATCCTCATCCCCCTACACTTGCCTCACCCGGGGATGTGTGTCTTTAATTCGGCCAGCCATGCAAACCAATTAGGAGGGCCGTGGATCATCGGCACAACCACGGCCGTACCGGTGAACCGCGGCTTATCGGCAGGTCGACGGGGATTCCCGTGGACCAGACGACGATTCGCCGCTCCAACCTTTCACTCGTTTTACGGCACGTCAGCGAGCGCGGCCAAAGCTCCAGGTCCGCGGTCGCCGTCGCGACCGGCCTCAACAAGACCACGATCACCAGCTTGGTGAATGAATTACAGGCGCGCGGCCTGCTCAAGGAGATAGGGCCGAGGCACGCGGGTTCCGTCGGGCGTCCGAGCCTCGTGCTGACGCTCGACGGTTCGGGTGTCGGCGCTTTGGGAATGGAAGTGAACGTTGATTACATCGCCGCTTTCGCCACCGACCTAGCGGGCCGGGTGCTCATCGACCGGAGAATCGGCTTCGACGCCATGGAGTCCGATCCCGGGCGGTCGCTCGACAAGCTCGCCGGCGTCATCTGCCGGACCGTCGCGGATCTCGAACGGCTCGGGGTCGCGCTGGCCGGCATCACCGTCGCCGTCCCCGGCCTCATCGAGGCGGACACGTGTACCGTCGTGGTCGCCCCGAACCTCGGCTGGCGCGGGGTGCCGGTGGCTGACCGGCTGGTGTCCGCCGGCGTCTCCCCGCACGTGCCCATCACCATCGACAACGACGCCAATCTCGCCGCACTGGCCGAGTGCAGCTCGGGTGTCGCGATGGGCATGTCCGACATGGTCTACCTCACCGGTGAGGTCGGCGTCGGCTGCGGGATCATCTCCGGCGGCCGGCCCCTCCGTGGGGCCGACGGGTTCGCCGGCGAGGTCGGCCACGTCGTGGTCGATCCGGCCGGTGAGCCCTGCGGCTGTGGCCGGGCCGGGTGCTGGGAGACCAAGGTGGGGCTGGCGGCGCTGGTACGCATGGCGACGCCGGGCCATTCCCCTGGCGCGTACCGGCGGTTCGTCCGCGACCCGGAGGAACGGCTCGCCGAGATCGAGCAGCGGCGGGCCGAAGGCGATCCTCTGGTCGACACGGCCGTCGCCGAGGTGGGCCTGTGGCTGGGGCGCGGTGCCGCGCTGCTGGTCAATCTGTTCAACCCGCGGTTGATCGTGCTGGGTGGATATTTCGCCCGGCTCGCCGACCGGCTCATCCCCGTCGCACAGAAGGAGTTGGACAGGCTCGGTGTGGCAATCGCGGCCGAGCGTTGTGATTTCGCCGCCTCCCCCCTAGGCTTCGGCGCAGCCGCGCGGGGCGCGGCGCACGTCGTGATCGAGCGGGTGCTGTCCGACCCCACCAGCATCGCGATTCGCTAGACCTCACGTCAGGCCGTCGGCGGGCCTGGTCAGGTCCTGGTCGGGCCCTCAACGGGCCCCGGTCAGGCATGGAAGAACAACAGAACGACGACCCCTTCCGACCCCCGACCCCCGTTGCCCGCCACCCCTCCGAGCATCCCGTTCGCCTGGCCGTCAGCCAGAGCTGCGCCGGTACCGTTCACGCCGACCTCGGTGCCGTCACAGTCGTGCCGACTGGCTCGGCCAGGCGAACGGGATCCCCCTCCGCGAAGCCCCCGCGCGCGCGACCCGCAGCACCCAAGGAGAACGATCATGGACAAGAACCTGGCCCGGCGCGGCTTCCTCGTGAGCGGCGCCGTCGTCGGCGCCGGTGCACTGGTGAGCGCCTGCACGAGCAACGCCCCCGCCGCGGCGCCCTCCTCCGCCGCCCCACAGGTGGCGTCCGCGGGGACGGACAACGACAAGCCGGGCGACAAGGTGGTCATCGGGTTCTCCGCGCCCGCGGCGGACCACGGGTGGATCGCGGCGATCACGAAGAACGCGCAGGAGGCGGCCAAGCAGTACCCCGATGTCGAGTTCAAGCCGGTCGAGCCGACCAACGACATCAACCAGCAGATCTCCGCGGTGGAGTCGCTGATCCAGGCCGGCGTCGACGTGCTGGTGATCCTGCCCAACGACGGCGAGCAGCTCAACCAGGTGGCACGCAAGACGATGGACGCCGGCATCCCGGTCGTCAACCTGGACCGGGTGTTCCCCGACAAGCTCTCGTACCGCACCTGGATCGGCGGCGACAACTACGGCATGGGTGTGGCCGCCGGGCACCACATCGGCAAGACGCTCAAGGACAAGGGCGTGACGAACCCGGTGATCCTGGAGATCCAGGGCATCGCGACGCTGCCGCTCACCCAGGACCGCAGCAAGGGCTTCGCCGACGCGCTGAAGACCTACGGCTTCAGCGTGACCGCCCAGCAGGACGCCAAGTTCACCGTCGAGTCCGGCACCCAGGTGGCCAGCAACCTGCTCCAGGCGCACAAGAAGATCGACGCCATCTGGAACCACGACGACGACCAGGGCATCGGCGTGCTCGCCGCCATCAAGGAAGCCGGCCGCGAGGAGTTCTTCATGGTCGGCGGCGCCGGGTCCGCCAACGCCATGCGCGACATCCAGGCCGACTCCGGCGTGCTCAAGGCCACGGTCACCTACAGCCCCACGATGGCCTCCTCGGCGATCAAGCTGGCCCGCCTCATCGCACAGGGCAAGGGCATGAGCGACCTGCTGGAGCAGCAGGTGCCGCAGTCGATCACGCTGACCTCGGAGACCGTCACCAAGGACAACGCCACCGAGTACCTGCCGCTCGGGTTCGAGTCATGAGCTGAGCAGCCCCCGCACCGACCGTGAGAGGAGACTGATGAGTACCGGAGTATGGCTGATCGGAGCACGAGGATCGGTCGCGGTGACCAGCGTGATCGGAGCGCTGGCGGTGCGGGCGGGTCTCGCGGCGCCGACCGGGTGCGTCCTGGAGTCGCCGGAACTGCACAGCGACGCCCTACCCGGTGTCGGGGACCTGGTCTTCGGCGGCCACGACGTCTCCTCGATCCCTCTGGAGAAGAAGGCCGCGGCGCTCGCCGAGGCGGGCGTCGTGCCCGCCCGGCTCGCCGGGGCCGTGCGGGACGGTCTGCTGGACATCGAACGGGACGTGCGGCCGCTGCCGGCCCGCGCCACCCAGGCCGAGGTGGCGCACGACATCGGCGCCGACCTGGACCACTTCCGCCGGCGGCACGGCCTGGAGCGCGTCGTCGTGATCAACGTGTCGTCCACGGAGCCCGCGCCGCCCGCGCACCCCGCCCACGACGACCTGGCCGGGCTCCGGGCCGCGTTGCGCGGACCGGAGCCCG
Source organism: Sphaerisporangium sp. B11E5 (assembly GCF_039871875.1). Classification (NCBI taxonomy): domain Bacteria; kingdom Bacillati; phylum Actinomycetota; class Actinomycetes; order Streptosporangiales; family Streptosporangiaceae; genus Sphaerisporangium; species Sphaerisporangium sp. B11E5. Next base: position 13,532 of record NZ_JBDPMD010000063.1, read on the forward strand.
TGCTGCCGCCGAGTTCCCTCGCCGCGTACGCCGCCCTGAGCGTGGGCTGCCCGTACGTCGACTTCACGCCGTCCACCGGCGCCCGGTTGCCCGCCCTCGACGCGCTCGCCCGTGAGATGGGGCTGCCGTACGGCGGGCACGACGGCAAGACCGGCGAGACGCTCGTCAAGTCGGTGCTCGCCCCGATGTTCGCGCAACGCAACCTGAAGGTGCGCACCTGGTCGGGCACCAACCTGCTGGGCGGCGGGGACGGCGCCAACCTGGCCGAGCCCGCGGCCAACGCGGCCAAGGCCACCAGCAAGCAGCGCGTGCTGGCCGAGACGCTCGGCTACGTGCCGCAGGGGGACACCCGCATCGAGTTCGTGGAGGACCTCGACGACTTCAAGACCGCCTGGGACCTGGTCACCTTCGAGGGTTTCCTCGGCACCCGGATGCGCATGGAGTTCACCTGGCACGGCTGCGACTCCGCCCTCGCCGCGCCGCTGATCCTGGACCTGGCGCGGCTGACGGCGGCCGCGCACCGGGCCGGCCGGACGGGCCCCCTCACCGAGCTGGCCTTCTTCTTCAAGGACCCCATAGGACAGGTGCCGCACGCGCTGGCCGACCAGTGGCGGCTGCTGCGCGACGCCGTCGCCGCGTTCGGCGCGGGAGGCGCGCAGCGATGACCGGACCCCGCGACCCGCTGGACCTGACCCCGGCCCCCGTGCCGGCACCCGGCGGAGGGAGGGGGCCGCGATGACCGAGCCGCGCGATCTGCCGGGTCTCGTGCCGGCCCCGGCCCCTGTGCCGTTGCCCGGCGAAGGGAGGGGGCCGCGATGACGAAGCTGCGCGATCTGCTGGAGCTGGTGCGGGCGCCGGCGGCGTTGTCGGTGCCCGGGGACGTGGTGGCCGGGGCCGCGGCAGGTGGAGTGCTCGGGCCTCGCACCGCCGGGCTTGCCTGTTCCTCGGTCTGCCTGTACTGGGCCGGCATGGCCGCCAACGACTGGGCCGACCGGCGTCTCGACGCGGTGGAACGGCCCGAGCGTCCCATCCCCTCTGGCCGCGTGAGCGCTAACATGGCGCTCGGCACGGCGGTGGCGCTCACCGCCGCCGGCGTCGCCGTGGCCGGGCTCGCGGGCGGCAGGCGCGCCCTGGCGGTCGCCGCGCCGCTGGCCGCCGCCGTCTGGGCGTACGACGTCGTGGCCAAGAACACCCCCGCCGGGCCGCTGGCGATGGCGCTGTGCCGTGGCCTCGACGTGCTGCTCGGCGCCAGCCCCGGCACCGCCACCGCCGCCGCGCTGCCGCCGGCCGCCACCATCGCCGCCCACACCTACCTGCTCACCACGCTGTCCCGCAGTGAGGTGTCGGGCGCGGACCCGCGCCTGCCCGCGGCGACCCTGGCGGGCACGGTCGCGCTCACCGCCACCACCGCGCGCGCCGGCGCGGGCACCGCGCCCGCGGCCCTCGCCGGCTGGTACGCCGCACAGTTCGGGGTGCCGCAGGCCCGCGCCGTCGCCGACCCCTCAGCGGGACGCGTGCGTGACGCGGTGTCCGCGGGCATCGTCAGCCTGCCCGCCCTGCAGGGCGCCCTCACCGCGCGCGGCGGCGCCCCCCGCCTCGCTCTTGCCCTCGCGGCGGCGGCCCCGCTGGCCCGGCGCCTCGTCAGGAAGATCGCGGCGACATGAGGTTCGGTTTCGGCACCAACGGATTCGCCGGTCACCGGCTGACCGACGCCCTCGACGTGATCGCCGGCCTCGGCTACTCCGGGGTGGCCCTGACCCTCGACCACTGCCACCTCGACCCGTACGCCGAGGGGCTGGCACGGCGGGTGGCGGAGACCGCCGACCGGCTGCGCACCCTCGGCCTGGCGGTCGTCGTCGAGACCGGCGCGCGGTATCTGCTCGACCCGCGGCGCAAACACGCCCCCACGCTGCTCGACGACGACCGGGACGTGCGGGTGGACTTCCTGCGCCGCGCCGTCGCCGTCGGGGCCGACCTCGGCGCCGAGGCCGTGTCGTTCTGGTCCGGCGTACGCCCCGCCCCGCTCGCCCCCGGCGCCGCGTGGGACCGGCTCGTGGACGGCTGCGCCCAGGTCCTCGACACCGCGCGCCGCGCCGGCGTGCCTCTGGGGTTCGAACCGGAACCGGGGATGCTCGTGGACACGATCGCCGGCTGGCGGGCGCTGCACCATGCGCTCGGCGCGCCGGACGGCTTCGGCATCACCCTGGACATCGGGCACCTGCGCTGCAACGAGCCCGATCCTGTGCCCGACTGTGTGGCGTCCGTGGCCGGGCACCTGGTGAACGTCCAGATCGACGACATGCGGCGGGGCGTGCACGAACACCTGGAGTTCGGCGAAGGCGAGATCGACTTCCCCCCGGTGCTGCGCGCACTCACCGACACCGGCTACCGGGGCCTGGTCGCGGTCGAGCTGCCGCGCCACTCCCACGCCGCGCCCGCCGTGGCCGAGCGGTCCATCGAGTTCCTCCGCGCGGCCGAGCGGGCGGGAAGGCACGAGCGTGAAAGGAGCACGACGTGACGGGACCTGAGACGCTGCGCGCGGCGTTGCGGGACACGCCGCACGCCGAGTGGGTGGAGGACGCGCTGGCCGCGGCGGCCGAGCGTCCAGGGACGTTCCGGCGGTCCTTCGCCGCGGCCGGACGGCGCGCCGGCCGGGCGCCGCTGCCCGGCGTGCCCGGGTGGACCGCCGACGAGGCCACCCGGGCGTTGCTGCTGCTCGCGGCGGACCAGGGCGCCGCCGAGGTGTGCGAGGTGTACTGGCAGGGCGACGCCGACGAGAAACGCGCCGTGCTCAAGGCCCTGCCGATGCTCCCCGTCGGCACGGCGGCGGTGCCGCTGCTGCACGACGCGCTCCGCACCAACGACACCCGCCTGGTGGCGGCCGCGCTCGGCCCGTACGCCCGCCACCTGGACCAGGCGGCGTGGCGGCAGGCCGTGCTCAAGTGCGTGTTCATGGACGTGCGGCTGGCCGCCGTGGACCGGCTCGGCGAACGGGCCGACGCCGAGCTGGCCGCGATGCTCGCCGCCTTCGCCGAGGAACGCGCCGCCGCGGGCCGCGCCGTCCCCGACGACGCGACCGCCCTGCTCCACAGTCTCAGCAGCCAGGAGTCCTGATGCGCATCTTCGACCCGCACATCCACATGACGTCGCGCACCACCGACGACTACGCTCGGATGGCCGCCGCCGGGATCACGGCCGTCGTGGAGCCCGCTTTCTGGCTGGGCCAGCCCCGCACCAACCCCGGCTCGTTCACCGACTACTTCGACTCGCTGCTCGGCTGGGAGCCGTACCGCGCCGCGCAGTTCGGCGTGACCCACCACGCGACCATCGCGCTCAACCCCAAGGAGGCCGGCGACCCGCGCTGCCGGCCCGTGCTGGACCTGCTGCCGCGCTACCTGGACAAGGACCGGGTGGTCGCGGTCGGCGAGATCGGCTACGACTCGATGACGCCGGAGGAGGACGACGCCTTCGAGCGGCAGCTCGCGATGGCCGTCGAGCACGAGCTGCCCGCCCTCGTGCACACCCCCCACCGCGACAAGGCCCGCGGCACCCGGCGCACCCTTGAGGTCGTCGCCGCCGCCGGCATCGACCCCGGCCGGGTCGCGGTCGACCACCTCAACGAGGTCACCGTCGGCATCGTGCACGACTCGGGCTGCTGGATGGGCTTCTCCATCTACCCCGAGACCAAGATGTCGCCGCCGCGCATGGTGGAGATCCTGCGGCGGCACGGCCTGGACCGGGTGCTGGTCAACTCCGCCGCCGACTGGGGGATCTCCGACCCGTTGCTCACCCTGGAGACGGGCCGGGCGATGCTGGAGGCCGGGTTCGGCGAGGACGACGTGGACCGGGTGTTGTGGCGCAACCCCGTGGAGTTCTACAGCCAGTCCGGGCGCCTGGACCTGACCGGCACCGCCGCCGCCTCCGCCGAGCCGACCTTCGCCGGCAGCTCCATCAAGCGCGGGGGGAGCTGATGCGGCTGACCCACCCGTCGGGCACGCCGCTGCACCTCAGCTACTGCACCAACGTGCACCCGGCCGAGGACCTCGACGGCATCATCGCCCAGCTCGACACGTACGCCGTCCCCATCCGCGCCCGCCTCGGCACCGACGTGCTCGGGCTCGGGCTCTGGCTGGCCGCTCCCGTCGCCGCCGCCCTGGCCGCCGACGCCGCGCCGCGCGCCAGGCTCCGCCGGGAGCTGGCGGCCCGCGGCCTGGAGGTCGTCACGCTCAACGGCTTCCCCTACCGCTCCTTCCAGGCCCCGGTCGTCAAGCACGCCGTCTACCATCCCGACTGGACGACGCCGGACCGCCTGGCCTACACCCTCGACCTCGCGCGCGTCCTCGCCGACCTGCTGCCGGACGACGCGGCCCGCGGGTCGATCTCCACGTTGCCGCTCGCCTGGCGCGACCCTTGGGACGCCGCGATGGCCGATCTCACCGCGCACAGGCTCGCCGAGCTGTCCAAGGGCCTCACCGCCGTCGAGTCCGCCACCGGCCGGGTGGTGCGGGTGGCGTTCGAACCCGAACCGGGTTGCGTCGTGGAGACCACCGCGCAGGCCGTGGAGAAGCTCGCCGGTGTGGACGGCGAACGGCTCGGCGTCTGCCTGGACCTCGCCCACCTGGCCTGCGGCTGGGAGACCCCCGCCGACGCGGTGGCCGCCTACGGCCGGGCCGGCCTGCCCATCGTCAAGGTCCAGCTCTCCGCGGCCCTGGAGTCCGCCGACCCCGACGCCCTGCGCGAGTACGACGAACCGCGCTTCCTGCACCAGACGCGCAACGACGCGGGGGACGCCGCCGACGATCTCGCCGAGGCCTTCGAACGCGAGCTGCCCGGCCCGTGGCGGGTCCACTACCACGTGCCTCTCCACGCCGCCCCGGCACCGCCGCTGACCACGACCATCCCCGTGCTGCGCGCGGCGCTCGCCGAGCTCGCCGGCGGCCCTGAGCCGTTGTGCGACCACTTCGACGTGGAGACCTACACCTGGGGTGTGCTGCCCCCCGCGCTGCGTCCGCAGACCCCCGAGCGACTCGCCGAGGGCATCGCGGGCGAGCTGGACTTCGCCCGTGCCGAACTACGCGACCTGGGAGTGCGGACATGACATCGTTGCTGGTCCTGGACGTGGTGGGCCTGACACCGCGGCTGCTGGCCCACATGCCGAGGCTCCAGGCCGTCGCCCAGGGCGGATTCCGTGCCGAGCTCGGCACCGTGCTGCCCGCCGTCACCTGCTCGGCGCAGTCGACGTTCCTCACCGGCGAGCTCCCGGCCGGGCACGGCGTCGTGGGCAACGGCTGGTACTTCCGCGACCTCGGCGAAGTGCTGCTGTGGCGCCAGCACAACGCGCTCGTCGGAGGGGAGAAGGTCTGGCAGGCCGCCCGCCGCGAACGTCCCGGCCTCACCGTGGCGAACGTGTGCTGGTGGTACGCCATGGGCGCCGACGTCGACTGGACCGTCACCCCCCGTCCGATCTACCGCGCCGACGGCCGCAAGGACCCCGACTGCTATACCGACCCGCCCGAGCTGCACGACGAGCTCACCACGGCCCTCGGCACCTTCCCCCTGTTCACCTACTGGGGCCCGGGTGCCGGCATCGCCTCCTCGGCCTGGATCTGCCGCGCCACCCAGCAGGTCATGACCACCCACAACCCGGATCTGACCCTCTCCTACATCCCCCACCTCGACTACGACCTGCAGCGCTACGGCCCCTCCGACCCCCGCTCCGCCGCGGCCGCCGCCGAGCTCGACACCGTGCTTGCCCCCCTGCTGGACGCCGCGGCGGCCCGGGGCACCACCGTCGTGGCCCTGTCGGAGTACGGCATCACCGACGTCTCCCGCCCCGTGGACGTCAACCGGGCGCTGCGCGCCGAAGGGTTCCTGCGCGTCCACACCCAGGACGGCATGGAGTACCTCGACCCCTGGACCTCGCGTGCGTTCGCCGTCGCCGACCACCAGGTGGCGCACGTCTACGTCGCCGACCCCGCCGACGTGCCGGCCGTCGCCAAGCTCTGCGCGTCGATCCGCGGCGTCGGCGAGGTGCTCGACGACGAGGGCAAGCGGGCGCACGGCCTCGACCACGCCCGTTCCGGCGAACTGGTGCTGCTCGCCGAACGCGACGCGTGGTTCACCTATTACTACTGGCTCGACGACGACCGGGCCCCCGACTTCGCCCACCTGGTCGAGATCCACCGCAAGCCCGGCTACGACCCCGCCGAGCTGTTCTTCGACCCGGCCGACCCCGCCGCCGCCAAACGCCGCGCCGGCGTGGCGCTGCTGCGCAAGAAACTCGGCATGCGCTACCTCATGAGCGTCGTCGGTCTCGACGCGGGCGCCCGCGCCGTCCGCGGCTCCCACGGCCTGCTCCCGGACGGCACCGCGGACGCCCCGGTGCTGCTCTGCTCCGACCCGTCGGCGGCCAGGGACCGTTTCGAGGCCACCGACGTCAAGGACCTGATTTTGCGGCTCCTCCGGGGGTGACGCCACCGAGGCCCGCCTCGCGGGCCTGCACGATGGCCTCGGCGCGACCGGCGACGTGCAGCTTGGCGAAGATGGTGGAGACGTTGTTGCGCACCGTCTTCGGGGAGAGGAACAACGCCGAGGCGATCTGGGTGTTGGAGCGGCCCGCCGCGATCAGGGTGAGTATCTCCAGCTCGCGCGGCGTGAGCTGGGGGAACACCGAGCCGGCCGGGGCGGTCGCGGTCGCCGTCGCGGCGAAGAACTCGGCGACGCGGCGGGCGACGGCCGGGCCGAAGATGGCCTCGCCGTGGGCCACGGCGACGATCGCGCGCACGATCTCGGCCTGGTTGGCGCCCTTGAGCAGGTAGCCCCGGGCGCCTGCGCGCATCGCGGCGAACAGGGTGGCGTCCTCCTCCGACATGGTGAGCACGAGCACGCCGACGTGCGGGCTGTCCGCGACGATCCGCCGGGTGGCCTCGATGCCGTCCAGGCCGGGCATGCGCACGTCCATCACGACCACGTCGGGCCGCAGCTCCGCGGTGCGGGCGACGGCCTCGCCGCCGTCCGCGGCGGTGCCCGCCACCTCGATGCCCGCGATGGAGCCGAGCAGCATGGCGAGGCCGTCGCGGTACACCGGGTGGTCGTCGGCGAGCAGCACCCGGATCACCTCGTCAGACACCGGCCGCCTCCAGCGGGAGCCGCGCCGTGACGAGCGTGCCGCCCCCGGGCGGGCAGCTCACCTGGCAGTCCCCGCCGAGCTCCGCGGCGCGCTCACGGATCGAGAGCATGCCGACCCCCGCGGCCACGTCCGGGCCGATGCCGGCGCCGTCGTCGCGCACCGCCACCTCCAGCCTCCCGTCCCGCACGCCCAGCCTGATGTCGCAGCGGGCCGCGCCCGCGTGCTTGACGACGTTGGCGAGCGCCTCGGACACGATGCGGTACGCCGCCACCTCGACCGCCGCGGGCAGTCCGTTCAGCGTATCGTCGCCGGTGACGCGCACGTCGAGGCCGGCCGTGCGGAACCGGCCCGCCTGCTGCTCGATGGCCCGCCGCACGCCGAGCTCGTCGAGCGCGGGCGGGCGCAGGTCGTGCACGAGCCTGCGCACGTCGGCGAGCACGCCGCCGATCTCCGACACCGCCTGCTCCAGGATGCGTTCGGCCTGTTCCGGCGCGCCGCCGGCGAGGTTGCGCGCCGCCTCTATGCGCAGCGCCACCGCGCCGAGGCTCGGGCCGAGGCCGTCGTGCAGGTCGCGCCGGATCCTGCGGCGCTCCTCCTCGCGTGCGAGCACCAGCTCGGCGCGGATGCGCCGCAGGCTCGTGCTCAGCTCGACGGCCCGGACCGCCGCGGCGGCCTGCCGTACGAGATCGCCGAGCAGCCGCTGGTCGCGTTCGGTCAGGTCGGCGCCGCACAAGGTCAGCCGGCCCACGGCCTCGCCCCGGTAGGCCACCGGCAGCGACACCGACGGCCCGCGCGGCGCGCCGTGCTCCACCACAGAACGCGCGCCACCCGGCCGTTCGATCTCCACCCGCACGTACGACAGCCGGAACGCCTCGGCGAGGGTCGTGGCCACCGCGACGAGCTGCTCGTCCGGATCGGTCACCAGCTCCAGCCGCGCCGCCAGTGTGGAGACCGCGGCGTACGGGTCGTCGCGGGAGCCGCGCACCAGGCGCCGCGCCGTGCGGCTCAGCCACGTGCGCAGCGGCGCGTACACCACGGCGACGATGGCGAGCGCGGCGAGCGCGGAGTCGCGTTCCCCGAGCACGCTGCCCGCGAGCGCGAACACCGCGACGTCCACCAGCACGACCAGCGCCGCGAGCACGCCGTAGGCGACGGTGACCGACAGCAGGCGGTCGATGTCGTACAGCCGGTACTTGGTGACCGCGACCACCACGGCGGCCGAGGTGAGCGCGACGGCCAGCCCGAGGAGCACGGCCGGGATCGACGGCGGCACCCGGAACGGCAGCAGCACGACGAGATCGATCAGCGCGGCCCACATCAGCCACTTGATCTGGGCGCGCCGCTCGGCGTCCGCGGCCCGGTAGCGGTGCACCGTCACCGCGCACGGCACCACCAGGCTCACCAGCACGGCCCCGTACGCGATCCGCAGCGCCGGCTCCCAGACCGTGTACGGCAGCGCGAGCGAGAACGGGTCGAGGTCCAGGCGGGCGATCTCCGGGGGCAGCACCACCGAGTGGAAACGCTCCATCACCGCGACGGGCGCCACGATCAGCAGCCCCCACATCAGGCCGGTGAGCGCCAGGCTGACGACCGACAGCCGGCGCCACACCGGCCGCGCGGGCAGCCGGCCGTCAGGGAACAGCAGGATCAGCAGCGGCAGCCCGAGCGTCAGCGACGCGCCGAACCGCGAGTAGTACCAGTACCCGGCCGACGCCCCCGGCAGGCCGGGCGAAACGTACACGCCGTACGCCGCCCAGCTCACCGCCAGCCCGTCCAGCAGCCACAACGACCCGAACACGGCCAGCACCCACGCCACCGGGTGGCGCGGCAACTTCCGCAGCAGCAGGACGCCGGGCACGAGCTGCGCGAGACCGCACAGCGCCGACGGCCACCCCGGCTCCAGCCCGCTCGCCGCCGGAATCGCCACCCCGGCCGTGCGCACGTCCACCGCCACGGTGACGACCGCGACGGCCGCGCCTGCCGCCGCGAGCCACCACGCCAGGCCGTTGTTCCTCACGCCACGAATTACACCCGATTCATGTCCCGATGTCCCGGGACCGGTGTCCCGCGGAGAGCAGGGACACCCGCCTCTGCCCGCCTGGGATCACCCGTCCGCACCATTGGCGTCACGACCGACGCCACGACCGGCGCCGGCACGAACAGCGCGCCACAGGCGGGCCCGGACAGCGACCACCCAGCCCCGCAAGCGGCCCCGGACAGCGACATCCCGGCCTGTGAACGGCGCCGGCACGACAGGAGTGATCATGGACCCCCATGTCAGCACCACCCCGGCCACGGCCCGTACCGACCTCCCGGCACGGGAACCCGCGCACGGCAGGCCGTCCCTCACGCCGGGGACGGTGCGCGGGCTGGGCCTCACCCTCACCGCGGGCACGCTCATCTGGGCGGCGAGCATCTTCATGCTCGGCGTCGCCGGTGACGGCACCGAGGAACGCATCGGCGACCTGGCCGGGCTCGCGTTCCAGATCGGGGTGCTGGCCCTGCTGACCGTGCAGATCCGCACCCGGGCCACGGGCACGTCACGGGCCGCGCGGGCCATGCTCAAGGTCGAGCTGGTGCTCCTCGGCCTGGCGAGCGTGTGGTCACTCCTGCACGGCGTGCTGCCCGATCCCGCGCAGGACAGCCTGGCTCTCGCGATCCTGGACCTCTTCTGGCCGCTGTCCATGCTCGGCATGCTGGTCATCGGGATCAAGCTGGCCTTCGCCGCCCGCTGGCGCGGCGCTCTGCGCTGGTGGCCGCTGGTCGCCGAGTCCTGGGCCGTGATCACCATCCCCGCGTCGATGATCGCCGGCGAAGACGCCGCCACCTGGGTCGGCGGCGGCCACCTCCTCGTCGGCTACGCCACCCTCGGCGTCCTGCTCGCCCTGCGCCCGGAGCTGGTGCCGGCGCGGGACGACGTCTAGGCCTGTTTCCCGCACGAGCCCCGATGTCCGGGGTCAGACGCCATGCGCCGTCCGGCACGGTGAGTGATCCGCCCAGGTCATCAATGGTTCCGGGGACCGCGCTGCCTGCGTCTTCACGCGTCCTGATACGTTGTCGGCAGGGGTGCCGGGAAGTCTGGTCGGCGGGTGAACGACCCGATCCCGAGCAGAGGAGCTCCATGCCCCGCACCTCCTTCGACCGCGGTCCCCGTCTGCTCGCCAGGAGCACATGGCCGGAGGGCCGGCGGATCGCCGACATCCTGCGCAAGGAGACCATCGGCGGGGCGTTGCTGCTGGCCGCCGCGCTGGTGGCGCTGGTGTGGGCGAACTCGCCATGGGGGTGGGCGTACGAGGCGCTGCGTGCGGTCCGGGTCGGGCCCGCCGCGCTTCACCTCGATCTGGACCTCGGGACCTGGGCGGCGGACGGGCTGCTGGCGATCTTCTTCTTCGTCGCGGGGCTGGAGCTCAAGCGGGAGTTCGTCGCCGGGGACCTGCGCGACGCGCGGCGGGCGGCGGTACCGGTGGCCGCCGCCGTCGGAGGGGTCCTCGTGCCCGCGGCGGTCTACCTGGCGATCGCCGGCGGGGGCGCCGCCCGCGGGTGGGCGATCCCCACGGCCACCGACATCGCCTTCGCGCTGGCCGTGCTGGCGGTGATCGGCCGGTACCTGCCGGCCGGGCTGCGCACCTTCCTGCTGACCCTGGCGGTGGTGGACGACCTGATCGCCATCGCCGTCATCGCCACCTTCTACACCACCCACCTGGCGGTGCTCCCGCTGCTCGCCGCCGCCGTGCCGCTGGCCGTGTTCGCCCTGCTGGTCCAGCGGCGGGTGCGGTCCTGGTGGCTGCTCCTCCCCCTGGCGTCCGCCACCTGGACCCTGGTGCACGCCTCGGGCGTGCACGCCACCGTGGCCGGCGTGCTCCTCGCACTCACCGTGCCCGTACCTCCCGCGCCGTCCACGGCACGTGAGGGTGAGACCGAGGCGGAGGCACAGGAGCCCGGGGCGGGGGAGAGCCGTGCGGACCTCGGGGAGCGCGTGGGCCGTGGGGAACGTGAGGCGTGGGGGGACGGTGCGGAAACTGAGGCTCAGGAGGGCGGTACGGAACCCGGGGCGCGGGAGAGCGGTGCGGAGCGGGGGCTGGCCGAGCATTTCGAGCACCGGTTCCGGCCGATCTCGGCGAGCGTCGCCGTTCCCGTCTTCGCCTTCTTCTCGGCCGGGGTCGCTCTCGGCGGCCTCGGCGGCCTGGCCGGCGCGCTGACCGACCCGGTCGCGCTCGGCGTCATGGCCGGCCTGGTGGTCGGCAAGCCGATCGGCATCCTCACCGCGACATGGCTGGTGGCCCGCTACACCCGTGCCACCCTGGACGAGGGGCTGGCCTGGATCGACATGGCCGGGCTCGCCGTCCTGTCCGGCATCGGCTTCACCGTCTCGCTGCTGATCGGCGAGCTGGCCTTCGGCGCGGCGAGCGTCGCCGACGCCCGGGTCAAGGTCGCCGTCCTCGCCGGCTCCCTGGCCGCCGCCGCCCTGGCCGCCGTCATCCTGCGGCTGCGCGCCCGCGTCTACCGGCGCATTCACCTGGCCGAGGCCGCCGGCCCCGGCCAGGACGGCACGCCCGCCCCGCACCGGCACTGAACGTTTCAATCGGCACAGGGCTTCTTCCTCGCCGGGGGCCCACATCCGCCGTCCCCCGGGGAGGGTTTCGTTGACTCACGACGGCCCGTTCAGTACGGTGCAGGGAAATCGGCGATGTTAGCGCCGTGATTATCGCGCCTCGCGTGCCGGACAGCCGGCCGTTTCCATCGTATATTTCCCCAGCTTAATTGTGACTGCCTTGGACGACAGGGCCACTGCCGTCATTTTGTTAGCGCTCACATCCATTCATCGTGAGCATTCAGGAGGCCGCGATCGGGGTCCGTCCCCGCGTTCGTGGCGATGGAGGACCGGCACCTCATCGAAAGGGAGCACGCATGTCCGCACGACGACGAATCCTGGCGGTACTCGGCGGCGCGGCCGCCGCTCTCTGCCTCGTCACGGGGCTCATCGCGGTCCAGGCGTCGGCCGCCGCCGGCTGCCGGGTCGCCTACGCGGTGGCCTCGCAGTGGAACGGGGGGTTCGGGGCCAGCATCACCGTCACCAACCTCGGTGACCCGCTGAGCTCCTGGCAACTGCGGTGGTCGTTCACCGCCGGGCAGACCGTGACGCAGGGCTGGAACGCGACCTTCTCCCAGAGCGGCAGCACGGTCACCGCCGTCAACGTCGACTACAACGGGAGCCTGGCGACCAACGCCTCCACCACGATCGGTTTCAACGGGAGTTGGAGCGGCTCCAACCCCGTGCCCTCCGCCTTCACCCTCAACGGCGTGACCTGCACCGGCTCGGTCACCGGCTCCCCCAGCACCTCCCCCAGCACCTCGCCCAGCCCCACCCCGAGCATCACCCCGACGAGCACCCCCGGGCCGCCCCCCACCGGCCTGGTCGGCTGGGCCACCCAGGGCGGCGGCACCACCGGCGGCGGCAACGCCTCCGCCACCACCGTCACCAGCTCCTCGGCGCTGACCAGCGCGGCGAGCGGCACCAACCCGGCGGTCGTGCGGGTGTCGGGCACCATCTCCTGCTCCGGCATGATCCGCGTCGGCTCCAACAAGACCATCGTCGGCAACTCCGGCGCGGTCATCTCCGGCTGCGGCCTGAACGTCTCAGAGGCGTCGAACGTCATCATCCGGAACCTGACCTTCCGGAACTGGAACGACGACGCCATCAACGTGCAGTACTCGACCCGCGTGTGGATCGACCACAACACCCTGTCCAACGGCTACGACGGCGCCATCGACGTCAAGCGGGCCAGCGACTACGTCACCGTCTCGTGGAACCACGTCCACAGCCACGACAAGACGATGCTGCTCGGCCACAGCGACGACAACGGCGGCGAGGACCGCGGCCGCCTGCGGGTGACCTACCACCACAACTACTTCGACGGCACCAACCAGCGCCACCCGCGAGTCCGCTTCGGCAACCCGGTGCACGTCTACAACAACTACTACCGCAACGTCGGCGGGTACGGCGTCGCCTCCACCGAGGGCGCCGGCGTGCTGGTCGAGTGCAACTACTTCGAGAACACCGGCGACCCCTACCACCTCGGCGAGGGCGACTCCGGCCCCGGTTCCCTGGTGGCGCGCAACAACCACATGACCGGCTCCGGCGCCGGCCAGACCGGCGGCAGCGTCGCCTCCATCCCCTACCCCTACACCTGTGACACCCCCTCGCAGGTGAAGTCCATCGTGACGTCCGGCGCCGGCGCCGGCCGGATCAGCGTCTGACCGGCGCTCCTCACGATCGACAGGCGCCCTGGCCGCCCGGCGTGTTCTGCCGGGCGGTCAGGCGGGTGCGGGGCCGGTGGTGGCGCGCGCCGTGATCGGCGGGCTGATCAGCAGATGCCGGGGCGGGGCCTCGGGCCTGGCGAGGCGTTCGAGCAGCAGCTTGACGGCGTGCGCCCCGAGGTCCGCCGGGAGGTCGGCGGCGGTCAGCGGCGGCCGGAAGGCCTCGGCGGGACTCCGGGGCACGACACCCATGAGGGACAGATCGCGCGGCACGGCGACGCCGGACCGGTCGAGGGCCCGCTGGACACCCGGCAGGGCGGCTTCGTTCGCGACCACGACGGCGGTGACGCCGGGGTGCTGTGCGCGCAGGCGTTCCATGCACTCCGCGCCGGCGAACGCGTCGTCGTCGCAGTGGAGGTCCACACCCGTCAGTCCCCGGCGCAGCGCCGCCTCGGTGAAGCCCGCCAGGGCGCGGCCGGCCGGGCCGGCGCCGAGTTCCCCGGCGGGACGGTTGATGAGCGCGACATGGCGGTGTCCGAGGTCGGCGAGCCGGTGCACGCACCGGGCGACGACCGTGGCGTGGTCGAGGTCGACCCAGGAGATGCCGTCCGGGGCCGCGGTCCGGCCGATGGCGACGAACGGCAGGCCGGCCTGCCGCAGGTGGTCGACCCGTTCGTCCTCCAGGCGGACCTCCGCCAGGATGACGCCGTCCACGCGGCGGCCGGTGGCGATCCGTCCGAGGGAGCGGTCGTGGCCGCCGGCCGGGAACAGCAGCACGTCGAGATCGGCATAGGTCGCGGCCTCGACCACCCCGGCGACGAAACCGAGTGGTGTGCCCGCGGGGTGCGGGCCCGCGGACGGCAGGACCAGGCCGAGGGCACGGGTGCGGCCCTCCTTCGACGCGCGGGCGGCGGCGTCCGGCCGGTAGTCCAGTTCCTCGATGACGCACAGGATGCGGTGCCGGGTCGCCTCGGAGACCGACCGCTTGCCGCTGAGTGCGTAGGAGACGGTGCTCGGCGCCACTCCGGCGCGGCGGGCGATCTCGGAGATGTTCATCTCGCGCTCCCTGATGGGGTGCGGGTCCTCGCCGGGACGGTCCCGGTCGTCCCGGCGAGGACACCACGGGGGGTGGTCGGACGCGGACCGGCGCCGCCGTCGCGGGTCACGGGCCGTACGGCGGCCGTCCGGTCACGGGGTGGGTGCAAGGCGTTTTCCGGCATGCCTGAACCGCCTCCACCGCAGCGGAGCGAGAAACATGCGGGGAAGCGCCGAGGATGACGGCATGACCGCGTCACGGAGGGCGTGCGGCGTTCACCGGTGTCGCGGAGGTGCGTCTCCTGCCGCTCACCACCGAACCCGGCAGGAGGAGGCCGCTTGGGGACTCAGTGTGAAAATCCGGCCGGGACATGTCAAGGCCGTCCTCACACGGTCGCGGCGGATCCGGTCCGGGCCCCGGCCGGACGCGGCGGCGGTGGCGAGGCTGGTCACAGGTGATCCACGGCGACCCGGCCGGCGGGCACAGGAGATCGTCGCCGTCCATGAATGTTTCACCGCCGTGCCGCACCCACGCGGCGCGTTCGAACGCCTGTAAGGCCAGATGAGGCCGTGCCGGGAGGCGGCACCCCGGGAGGCGGGCCGGGAGCGGCGCCTTGACGGGGGTCGGCCGTGTCGGATTGGCTCCGCGCACCACCACCTTCCGGCGAAGGAGAGGAGCAGCTATCCGACGACCTGTTTGTTAGCGCTAACAAATTGTCTCTCGCGAAGACGTCCGGACCACGCCGGCCGGCCGGACGCCCCAGCGGAGCCCCGGACCGGCACCGTGCCGCGACCACCCCTCTCACCAGGGCGCGGCCCGTCCGCCGGAACCGGATGCGGTCACGGATCTTCGATGTGGAGGTTCTCCGTGCTCACGTGGAGTGTTTCACCGGCGCCCGGCGGCGCGCCCCCGGGCGCACGCACGGCGGGACGCCGGCGCGCCCCACCCGTCCGCGGCAGACCGGGCCCACCGCGGGCGCACACGTCCGCAACCCGCGCCTCCCCTGTCGGACACCGCGCGTGTTAGCGCCAACACCCGGCTACGACCAGCGGCTGTCCATGACCGCCCCGGCACCCGGCGGTTGCCGTCCTTGACCGGTCCGCCCGATCATGTGTGAGACGCGGCGGGCACGGACCGGAAGGCGAGATCACATGCGAGTCATCGACTCCTCGATCGAGATCGCGGCCGCCCCCGAGGAGGTCTGGGCCGTCCTCACCGACTTCAGCCGATACGAGGAGTGGAACCCCTTCGTCATCCGCGCCGAGGGCGAGGCCACCGTGGGCACCACCCTGACACTGGACATCCGCCCACCCGGCGGCACGGCGTCGACCCACCACCCGACGGTGCGGATCGCCGAACCAGGACGCCACCTTCGCTGGCTGGGCACCGCCGGCAAGCCCTGGCTCCTGTCCGCACGGCACGACTTCGTCCTCGAACCGGCCGGCACGGGCACCCGCCTCCGTCACAGCGAGACGTTCACCGGCCTGCTGGTCCTCCCCCTCAAGCGGACACTGGACCAGTCGGAGAAGGGCTTCGCCCAGCTCAACCAGGCACTCAAGGAGAGAGCGGAGGGGCACCGCCCCGCCTCGTAGCCACCGAGACGCACAAAGAGCCCGTGGGATGAGTCATCCCACGGGCCTTTCACGTGTGCGGAGATCGCTTGCTGTTTCGGCGGCGCACGGCGCGTGAGTGTACAACGGCGAAAGCCGCCGCGTGACGCATTGTCCCGTCAAATCAAAAAAGACCGGTCAGGACTAAGGCTTTTGTCGCCCGCGTGGACGACCGGCCCTATTTACTGCAGCCTGACAAAGGCCGTCCAGCATTTTCAAAGATGTAGGGGTATCCCCCTACCCGGCAATCTGATCTCACCGCGCCACGGCGAACGGGAAGGAGAAACCAGATGAGAAATGGAAATGTGCGTTCGCGGTTCACTTCCGGGTCGTGGGCGGTCCGGCGCCACCGTCCGGCTACCGGCCGGTGTTCGCGCACGACAAGGTGGAGGAGGTGTACAAGATGATCAAGAAGAAGAGCCTGCCCGTGCGCCGGCTGGAGTCGGTCAAGGCCAGCTCTCCGGTGGACGTCTGCGTCGTCCAGCCCACGACCTGACGGAACGTTCCACTCAAGCGGGCGGGAGCCCGGACCAGGGCTCCCGCCTCCTGCCAGTCGCCCGCTCCTCGCCGTCCGCTCACTCGGCCCGCCTCCCGAAGGGCACAGCCATGAACCGTTTCCCACCTGACGCGCCGGTCGAGGTGCGTCCCTATCAGTCGCGACGGGACGGCGACACGGCCGTGATCGGGGACGACCGGCGCGGTGTGTACCTCTCCATCCCCGTCGAGGGCCTGGACATCCTGGATTCGCTGGCGCAGGGCCGCACCGTCGGCGAGACCGTCCGCCGGTACGAGGACAAGCACCAGGAGTCCCCCGACATCGAGCCGTTCCTCGACGCCCTGGCCGAGGAGGGGTTCGTGAACCCGGCCGAGGCCGCCGGCGACGTCCCCGCCCCGGTGACGCAGGAGCGCCAGAGGTGGTGGAACCTGGACTGGGTGTCGCAGAAGGCCGCCCGGCGCCTGGTGAACGCGCCCGTCCTGCTGCTCGGCGGGGCCGTCATCCTGACGGGCGTCTGGCTGGCGGCCACCACCCCGGGGCTGATGCCCGACCAGACCGCCCTGCAGTTCAAGGACCACTACTGGATGTACATCGTGGCGCTGTCGGTGGTGTCGATGGCGACGGTGTTCCTGCACGAACTCGCGCACGTGCTCGCCACCCGCAGCCTGGGGGTGAAGGCCCGCATCGAGATCGGCAACCAGCTCTACCTGATCGTCGGGCAGACCGACATGTCCGGTGTCTGGCTGCTGCCGAGACGCAAACGCCTGCTCGCCGTGGTGGCCGGCGTGCTGTTCGATCTGACGGCCATGTCCACACTGCTCATCGTGTTGTGGCTCGACCTCACCGGCATCGCCCCGTTGCCCGAACCGGTGCGCGTCATCCTGAACGCCCTGGTGTTCAGCTACCTGATCCGCTTCATCGTGCAGTGCTACATGTTCGTCCGCACGGACCTGTACTACGCCGTCGCCATCGCACTCAACACCCGGAGCCTGATGGCCGACACCGAGGCGTACCTGCTGAACCTGTGGCGCAGGATCCGCCGGTCCCCCGTGCGGATCGACCAGTCCGGTGTCAAGCGCAAGGAGATGTGGGCCATCCGCCTGTACGCGGTGTTGTGGGTGGTGGGCCGCCTGGCCGCGGTCGCGTCGCTGGTCTTCATCACCATCCCCCTGATGATCTACTACGGCGGCCTGCTGGGAACGCTCCTCTTCACCGGCTCGCAGGAGTCCGGCTTCGGTGTGCTCGACATGCTGTCGATCTCCCTGCTGTTCACCCTGTACAACGGCGGCGGCGTCGTGATGTGGATGCGCAGCCTGGCCAGGACGCGCCGCAGGCGCAAGGCGCATCCGGACCGCGTCCTCGTCGCCTGACCCCCGCTCACCGGCCCGCGTCCCGCTCGGGACGCGGGCCGTTGTCACGTGCCACGGATCACAGGAACAATTGCTCATCGGCGTTTCGGGGCTGATGGCGGGTTTCGTGAGGCGGGGCGGGCCAATGGAACTGGACACTTCTCCCTTGAAGCGGCACACAGAATTATCCGGACAAATCACTGGCGCTCATGATTCGCCTCGTCCCACGGACGGCCGCCCTCGGCCACCCTCCGTTCCCGTCGACCTGAGAACTCCGCGCCCTCTGGCGCCGCCCGGCACGGCCAGGCGGCGGGACGGCCGGCGAGGAATCATCGCGGTCGCGCTCGTGCTCGCGGTCGTCGCCGGAGGCGGCGTCGCGGTGTGGGACGGACGTGGCGGCGGGCCCCCGGACGGGACCTCGAACGCCCTCGGCCCGGCCGGCCCGGTCACCGGGTGGAAGGAGACGGAGACCGAGCGACGCAGGATCTTCGTCGACCTCGGCGACGCCACGAGACACGCGGCGAGAATCACGGCAGGCGGCGTGACCCGCGATCTCTCGTGGCGCCCGGCCGGCGGGCCGCCGGGGAGACCGTGGGCCGACATCGACATCGCCCGGAACACCGGTGGTCTCGCGGTGGTCCTCGACGCATCGGACCAGCCGCTCGCGGTCGTGCCGATCTGGTCCCTGCCGGGTTTCACCCCGCCGAGGTTCGTCGCCGACTGCGAGGCGGCGAGCATAGGGCAGACGCTGCTCACGCCCTGGATGACCCGCCCGGACGCGCTCTCGGTCGGCTTCCTCGACGCCCTCGCCCGTACGGGGGCGGCGCAGTCCGTCGTCGCCCAGCACTCCGACCTGCTGTGCGAACGCCTCGCCGAGGAGCCGCGGGCCGGCGGCGGGGTGCGGCCCCCCGATCCACGTGGCGACCGGGAGGAACTCGACCGGCAGGCCGCCGTGGTCTGCGCGCTCCAGGGGCAGATGGCGGACATCGCGCACGCGATCGACACCGGGGAACGCCCGCGCGACCCCGGCGCGACCGCCACGTGCGCGCGGCGGCCACCCCGGGGCGGCGCACTCGCGCTCGGCGCCCGCACCGCCAGGGCCGCACGCCCCACCTCCCCCGCGCCGCCCGGCGCCGGGTCGTGCGCCCTGCCCAGGTGGCGTTTCGACGCGGCGGCCTCCGCGCGGCCGTCCCCGTTCACCGTGTGCTCGGACGGCGTGACCACCGAGGTCACCAACGACAGCCCTTCGGTCGCGTTCTTCTACGAGGGCGGCAGACCTCCGGCCGCCACGCTCGGCGCCGTACCGGGCGAGACGGTCATCGTTCCCAGCCTCGAAAAGATCGTGCTGGCCGTCCTCGCCGACGCCGGCCAGGGGCTGCTGCGCCTCGCCAGGACCGGCGGCTGCGCGGCCCTGGACCTCTTCGACATCAGCTTCCCGCCCTGCCAGGACCCCGGCTCGTTCACCGAGAGCCAGATCAGGAAGCTGTTCGAGATCATCCGCCCGGGTGGCGCCACGATCAGGACCGCCCCGTCCTACTACTCCGTCGCGTGGGGCGACGAGACCGGGGTGCCCGCGGGGTTCGACCTCAGCAGGCCGAAGGCGTACAGCCGCGGCTTGACCTTCCTCAACCACGCCGTCCTGCCGATCGCCGGCCTGATGCTCAACCGCGACCTCGCCCTCGACCTGTCGTCGCCGGACAGCCCGGAGAAGCGGGTCCTGCTCGACCGGCTCGCCGCGCGCGTCTCCGTCCCGCTCCCTGGCCAGGGCGGCGACCTGGGGTTCCTCGCCGGTGCGGTGGGGAAGGTCCTGGCGGACCCGGAACTGCTGGCGCGGCTCGTCGTGGTGTTCATGCCCTCCTCGGTGACCAGCACGACCGCCGCGGTCAGATGGCTGCGAGGGGTCCTCGGGATCCTCAAACGGCTGCCGGTACTGGGGTACGTCGACCTGGCCTTCCAGGTGTCGGCGCGGGCGGCCGGCGCGGCCGAGGTGGTCGTGAGCCTCGTCCGCCTGACGCGGACCGGCTCCTCCCCCGCGTACGTCTCCTGGCCTGCGCGCATGACCGCACAGCAGGCGAAGGCACTCCCCGCCGGGGCGTGCGTCCCGCCGTACGGTCTCACGCCGCCCGTCAACGCGCCGGGTTCCACGCCTCTCACCTGCCTGACAGCCGTGGACGCCGACCTCGACGGCGACCGCGCCACCGACCGGCTGGTCCTGTGGAGCGCCGCGGGTCTCCCGGTGCGCGGTACCGCCTACCTCGCCACGGGACACGTCCGCGTCTGGGACCCCGGCACCCCCTCCCTGCCCGGCGGGCCCGCGCTGTCGGCCGTGGCGGACCGGCTCGGCGATTCGCCGCGGCAGCAGTTCGCCGTCACCGTGGGCGGCACGTCGATGCCGGCGGGGCTCAGCGACGAGGGCACTCTCCAGACGATCCGGTACGGCAACGGCCACAACGCGGGCAGGATGTTCCTCGTCACGCCGGGAGGCGCCGGGCATCACGCCGGCTGCGTCTCGACGGGAACCGGCCGCCTGCTGGTGACCACGCTCGTCACGGCCGAGCCGTACGGGGTGCGCTCGGCGTCCTTCTACTACGCCCTGCGTGTGCGCGACATGACCCTGCGGCTCGTCGGCTACGGCGGCGGCTACTCCGCGTCGCCCGGTGGGTTCGAAGGGGACGACTGCGCGAAGCGGCAGGTCCCGGCGGCCACGGTCCCCGGCGGGATGGCCAGGGACAGCGGCGGCCCGCTCCACCACGAGGAGGAGGCCGCGCGTGCGGTCGACGCGCTGTTCGACGCCGCGAACGCGGGACGCGCGACCCGTGGCGCGGCCTTCCTCGGCGGCACACGACCCGTGCCCGCCTTCCCCGGCTACACCCTCGGCGTGTGGACCCTGCTCCGCGCGGCCCCCGCCGCTCTTTCCGAGGCCGCGCGTGCCCCCGCCGCCTGCGCCGCCCGCGTCCCCCGCGCCGGCCACCCCTTCCTCTACTGCCGGGTCCAGAGCACCCGGCAGGCGTGGGACCTCCAGGTCACCAGCACCGGCGACAACTACGTGGTCGTCGCCGCCCACCACCGGGCCTGGTGAACTCCCGTCACCGCCGCCGGGCGGCGGCCAGGGTGGACTGGAGGGCGTGGTAGGCGGGCTTGGGCCGGTAGTCGTCCCACAGGATGGTGGCCTGGCCCTGTTCGGGGAAGAAGATGGGGACCCAGGAGTACTTCTCGATGGTGCCCCAGACGGTGAAGGAGTTGCAGCGCTCGACGCTCAGGCACGCCTCCAGGGCCTGACGGAAGTAGTCGGCCTGGGTGGCCAGTTGCTCGGGGGTCGGGCCGGCGCCGCCCGGGAGCGGCATCCTCACGTCGAGCTCGGTGACGGCGGTCTCGAAGCCGGCGTCCTCGAACCGCTTCAGGTTGGCGGCCATGGTGGCGGGGAACGGGCTCGGCAGGCTCAGGTGGGCCTGGACGGCGAAGCCGTGGACGGGCACGCCGGCGGCTCTCAGTTCCTGGGCGAGTTTCAGATAGGCGTCGCTTCGCGCGTTGATGTTCTCGGCGCCGAAGTCGTTCAGGAACAGCTTCGCCTTGGGGTCGGCCTGGTGGGCCCAGCGGAAGGCGTCGGCGATGACGCCCGGACCGAGGACGCGCAGCCAGATGTTCTCGGCCGTGCGCAGGTTGCCGTTGCCGTCGAAGATCTCGTTGGCGACGTCCCACTGGTGGATCTTGCCCTTGTACCGCCCGACGACCGTGCGGATGTGGTCGCGCAGGATCGCGCGCAACTCGTCGGCGCCGAAGTTCCCCTCGTTCAGCCACGCCGGGTTCTGGCTGTGCCAGAGCAGCGTGTGCCCGCGCACCGCTTGGCCGTGCTCGCGCGCGAACCGCACGATGGCGTCCGCCGCCCCGAACTCGTACCGATCGCGCTCCGGGTGCACGAACTCCCATTTGAGCTGGTTCTCCGGCGTGAGGGAGCTGAAATGGGTGTCGAGTGCCCGCCGGTACACACGGTCGAAGGTGAACGGGTCCGGATAGTCCTGCTCCAGGTGGTGCCCGCCTCCCGCGGCCGCCGCCCCGACCCGGAACCCCTTCGGCGCCACCCGCCGCAGCGGCGCCTTCGCCCATCCGTGCCACTGCGCGCTGATCGTCTCGTCAGAGGGCTCACCACTGCGCGGCGTCGTGGCCGTGGCCTGCGACGCGCCCGACACGAGCAGCGCCGACACGCTCACGAAGACCGCCGCCAGGCGTGTCACCTTCATCGCTGACTCCTTCACGAGGGGGACGGGGAGGTGCCGTCAGCGGCTACCAGCGGTGCCTGAACATCACTGCGAAGCTACGTACCACATCCATGACCGTCAAGCTTCGCGCTCGCCGCCGACGACAGCAGAGGTCAGCGCGGCGCCGGGCCGGACGACACCGGGGCGTCCCAGTCGATGACGTAGCGCTGTTCGGGGGCGAGGGTCTTCTCCGGCTTCATGACGGTCCTCAGCATGAGGGGCATCAGGAGGGGGACCAGGGTCCTGGTCACGGGGCCGGGGGCCTTGGCGTGGTTGATGCGGGCGGCGCGGGCGGCGATCCTCTCCACCCGGGGGCGGCGGAGGCGTTCGTACGTGGTGAAGGCGGAGGGGATGTCGGGGAGGTCGCGCAGGCAGCGGGCCAGTTGGATGCCGCTCTCCAGGGCCAGGGAGGCGCCTTGGCCGGAGCTGTTGGAGGGGGCGTGGGCCGAGTCGCCGGCGAGGACCATGCGGCCGCGGTGCCAGTGGCGCACGGGGGGCATGATCTGCAGTGAGCCGACCACCTGGAGAGCGGCGGGGTCGCTGGTCAGCATGAGGTCGCGGCCGGGGGTGTCGGCGGCGTAGGCGGCGCGCAGCTTCCGCATCCATTCGGACGACGGGACGGCACGCGCCTCGGTGAGGGTCATCGGGTGTTCCTGCGGCAGGTTGACGCCCCAGCGGGTGCCGCCGCCCGGCTCGGGCCAGTACAGGTAGTAGCCACCCTTGCCGAACGTGAAGGTCATGGTGCCGGGGTCGGCGCCGGTCTCGTGGCGTGCCACGGCCTCGAAGCCGAGCAGGCCGGTGAAGTCGGGGCCGGGGGCGCCGGGGTCGATGAGCCCGCGGACGGTGGAGCGGATGCCGTCGGCGCCGACGAGGACGTCGGCGGTCGCGGTGGTGCCGTCGTCGAAGATCGCGGTGATGCCGTCGGAGGTCTCGCGCACGTCGGCCAGGCGCCTGCCGTACTCGACGGCCACGCCGCCGGCGGTGGCGTGGTCGTGCAGCACGCGGTGCAGCGCGCCGCGGTGCACCACCTGCAGCGGCGGCAGGCCGGGCACGACGGGCAGGTCGAAGCGCCTGGAGCCGACGGCCAGGACGTTCCGGGTGATGGGGGTGGCGATCGCGCGTACGGCCTCGTCCAGGCCGAGGACACGCAGGGCCGCGAGGCCGTTCGGCGCCAGCGCGAAGGTGCCGCCGACGCCGTCCGCGGCGCTCGGGTACGCCTCGTACACGGTGGCCGCGATGCCCGCCTTGCGCAACGCCAGTGCCGCCACCGGGCCGGCGATGCCGCCGCCGATGACGAGGGCCGTCCTGACTGTGGTCATGGTGCTCTCCCTGATGATCGGTTCTCGTGTGACCGAACCGGCCCTGGGAGGGAACCCGGATATCCTCAGGTTGCCGCCTCGCGCCGAGATGCCTTCCCGGGCGCGGTTCGAGGTAAGGGCCCCGGCGGGGTGTTGGCGCACCGCGCCGGGGCCGCGTACGTCATTCCGTGGCGCGCGTCCTTTCCGCGAGCTCGGTCAGCTCCGCCGGCATCTCACCGGTCTCGTGCGCGCTCCGCCACAGGTCCAGCCCCGGGTACTCGCCCGAGGTCAGCTCCGCGACCAGCGAACGCACCCATGCCGCTTCCGCCTCCCGCATGGCGAGGTCGTACTCCAGCTCCACCAGGAACAGCCGCGGCAGGGTCTTCAGGTGCTCCGCGAGCGTGTCACGCGCGGCCGTGACGTCGTGCTCCAGCAGCTCCAGCCGCCGCCGCAACAACCGCGTCACCTCGTCCGGATGCAGCACCGCGAGCACCGACAACCCCGCGCGGAAGTGCGGGTGCTCCCGCGCGGGGGTGGAGACCAGCTCGGCCGCCCAGTCCACCATCTCCGCGTGCCCGGCGTCCGTGATGCGGTAGACGGTGCGCTCGGGCCGCCGGCCTTCCCGCACGCTCTCCACCGCCGCGATCAGACCGTGCTTGTCCATGTTCCGGACGACTGTGTAGAACGACCCCCACTTGAGGTCCATGTCCTGGTCCTTGCCCCACCCCCGCAGTGCCGCGGCGATTTCGTAGGGGTGCATGGGCCGCTGGACGAGGGCCGACAACACGGCCAGCGCCAGCAGGTTGCCGACCTTCCGCCGTTTCGCCATCGCCCTCACCTGCCTCGTCCACGACTACTTGTGGACGAGTATACGTAGACGACTATTCCGTTGGCAACAGAGCGTCCGCGGACGTCCCGGGGTCACCGCCGGCTCCGCCGGGGCGTGACCCGGGTGTCAGCCGTCGATCGCCTGGGCAGCACGTCGGCTGGGGCATGGAACGACGCGCCGGCGGCCGCGTCGCAACGCGGAGCCGAGATCCTCGGGGTCGCGACCCCGGCGGGCGCCCGCTTCGCGTCCTCCGCCGAGCTTCTTCACCTGCTGAGCGAGGCCTTCCGGAAGGTCGTGGAGCAGTGGCAGGACATACGAAAGCCGCCGCGATGAGCGGCGGCCGGATGGGCGCGGCCGAGCACGGGTCCCGCGGTGCCCCCGCCTTCGCGACGGGAGCACCGGGGAGCCGTGTCAGCCGGTGGAACGGGTCCGGCAGGGACTCGCGTACGTCCCGGGCCGGACCGGTGTCACGCCGTCAGCGTTGACGGGTCAGCAGGCCCGGCCGGTAGGGCAGGAGGCCGTAGTCGACGCCGTCGGAGCTGGGGCTGCGGCCCTGGTAGAGCAGTTGCAGGTTGCAGGGGTCGACGGTGAAGGTCTGGTCGGCGCTGACGCGGATCAGCTCACCGTGGCTGATGTCGTTGGTCCAGGTGGCGCCGCTGTTGGCCTTGCCGGCGAACGGGTTGCTCTCGGTCGCGGCGTTCGGGGTCCACGTGCCGCCGAGGCTGGTGGCGGTGAACGAGCGGAAGTAGCGGCCCTGCGAGCCGATGGCCTCCACGAGCATGAGGTAGAGGTTCTGGCCCTGGATCTTGTAGACCTGGACCGCCTCGAACAGGTTGTTGGTGGTGTCGGTCATGATCGTGGTGTAGTTGGAGCCGAAGTTGCCGGGGAAGTTGCCGATCGGCATGCTGGCCCGGTAGACCCGGCCGTTGTCGCCGTTGAAGAACAGGTACATGTTCTGGCCGTCGGCGATCAGGGTCTGGTCGATGGGTCCGGTGCTGGAGTTGGAGATGTTGCCGGTGAACAGCGGCTGCTCGGCCGACCACCCGTTGGGGTTGGTGGGGTCGCTCGAGGTGCGGTAGGAGAACTTGCTCGAACCCCACTGGTAGGCCAGCACCCAGATGTTCCTGGGGGCGAAGTAGAACAGGGTGGGGGCGACGGTGCCGGTGTTCATGGCGTTCTGGCTGGCCGTGCCCAGTTCGGTCAGGTTCGAGACAGGGCTGAAGTTCATCGAACCCCATCTCGTCCCGAAGTCGTGCGTGGTCGCGTAGACCAGCTGCCTGCCGTTGTACGGCGCGACGGTGAAGTCCTTCAGCGAGACCCAGCCCGACCTCGGCTGCGCCAGCGGGCCCGTGGAGGTCCAGCGGTACGACGACGGAAGCGGGCACGTGCCGGTCGGCGTCGGTGTCGGCGTCGGGTTGGGGGTGCCGCCGCCGACCTGGACGAGCTGCCACTGCTGGTTGTTGCCGCCCCAGTCGTCGTACTGCACGATGTTGCCGCCGTCGGCGGTGGAGGCGCCCTGGACCTCCATCACCCTGTTGCTGTTGCGGTTGATCAGCCGCACGTACCCGCCGGCCGAGTCGGCCAGGCGGAACTGCTGGTTGGTGCCGTTGAGGTCGCTCCACTGCACGATGGCCGCGCCGTTGGCGGTGGAGAAGTTGTAGACGTCGAGCACCTTGCCCGACAGACGGGACTTCAGCCGGTAGTAGCCGCCACCGGAGTCGACGAACTGCCACTGCTGGTTGGTGCCGTCGTTACGCGTCCACTGAGTGATACGAGCACCGTCGGCCGTGGACAGGTTGTACACGTCCAGGGCCTTGCCGCTGTTGCGGTTGACCAGCACGTACCAGGCGTTGGTGTCGACGGTCGCCGCCGACGACGACTGCGTGCCGAGGGTGAGCATGGTGGCGGTGAGGATCGCCGTCACGAGGACGGCGATCAACGACCGCCGGCCACGCCGCCGCGGGAGTACCCGCGGGACGTTGCCCAGGTTGATCATTCCTTCTCCTTCTATCGGGGACGAACAGCCCGTCGTGCGAGCACGGCGGGTTGCGGCGGAGCCGGCCGGGCCTGCCGGCCGGCTCCTGTTGCGGGGCTGGGCCTGTTTTCCGCACGAGCCCGAATGTCCCTGGTCAGGTGTTCTGTGATATTCGGTGCGGTGAGCGATCCGTGCAGGTCGTCGAGGGCGATGTGCGGAAAATGGGGCTAGGGGGTGGTCAGCGTGAACCGGCTGACGTTGACGGCGCCGCCGAGCGAGCGCGTGGCGTAGTTGAAGATCGCGTAGCGGTAGCCCATGAAGAACTGCCAGGCGTTGCCCATCGTGAAGGCGGGGCCGAGGGTGGTGAAGTTCACCCCGTCGGTGCTGTAGGAGAAGCGTGCCTGCCTGCCGGTCCCCGGACGGATGTCGGCGTTGACGCGCAACCAGATCCGGGTGCCGGAGATCGAGGCGCTCGCCGCCTCGGTGCCCGTGCCTGTGGTGTTCCAGTTGCCGTCCATGGTGAGACCGTTCGTCATCACCACCCGGGTCGTGGTGCCGTCGCGTCTCAGCCCGATCCAGGCGGAGGAGTCGCGCAGCATCGCCAGCCCGGCCCGGTCGCCGTCCCGCATGCCGGAGAAGTCGAGCTCGATGGTCGCGGTCGAGCTCGGGCCGAGTATCCGGTGGGTGAGGGTGTTGCGTGCGTTGTACAGGTCATTGGTGACGGTGGCGGTCTGCAGGGTCAGGCCGTTGTTCACCGAGAACCTGGACGTGTCGGGGTTGTGGTTCCACTCCCACTCCGGGCCGAGTTGCGTGCCGGCGAAGGTGTCCACCCCGGTGGGGGCCTTCACCTGGCGTGGCGGTCGCGGCACGTTGGGGTAGGGGTACTGCGCCCCCCACCTGCCGTTGACGGTCTGCAGCACCGGCCAGCCGTCGGACGTCCAGGTGACCGGCGCCAGCGCCGGCACACGGCCGCCGGGGTAGGCGTCGATGAAGCCCATGTAGTACCAGGCGCCGTTCTGGGTCTGCACCAGGCCGCCCTGGTGCGGCACGCCGCCACCGGAGATCGGGCCTGGCAGGTCGAGCAGGACCTGCCGCAGGGTGTACGGGCCGAAGGGGCCGTTGGTGGACTTCAGGATGTACTGGCCGTTGGCGGGGCGGGTGAGGAAGATGTAGTAGTTGCCGTTGATCTTGTAGAAGCGTGAGCCCTCAAGCGTGCCGATGTTCGACGGGGTCTGGAACACCTGCTGGCTGCGGACCTGCGTGCGGCCGTCCGCCGACAGCTCCGCCACGTTGATGGTGGTGTTGCCGTAGGCGACGTACATCTTGTCGTTGTCGTCGATGAGCAGACCGGCGTCGAAGTAGCAGCCGTTGATGGTGGTGAGCCTGTTCCAGGGGCCTTCGACGGACGACGCGGTGTAGATGTAGGTCTTGTCGAAGTCGATGCAGCCGCCCCAGTAGAACGTCCGGTTGCTCTTGCGGTAGTTCAGGAACGACGCCCAGATGCCCCGCACGTAGCCGCGGCCGCCGTTCAGGTCGTACTTGGACCCGAAGTCCAGCTTGGGCACCGAGTGGCCGGCGAACTCCCAGTTGACCAGGTCGTAGGAGCGCAGGACGGGAGCGCCCGGCGAGTAGTGCATCGTCGAGGCGGAGTAGTAGAAGGTGTCGTCCACCCGGAAGATGTCGATGTCGGCGAGGTCCTCCCACAACACCGGGTTGGAGAACTGCGACGACGGCGGCCACGGCCCCTGGCCCGTCGGGGTCGGCGTCGGCGTCGGCGTCGGGGTGGGGGTGACCGTCGGCGTGGGGCTGACCGTCGGGGTCGGGCTGACCGTCGGGGTCGGGGACGGGTCGGTGGTGCCGGTGCAGGTCGTGCCGTTGAGCGCGAACCTCGACGGCACGGGGTTGCTGCCGGTCCAGGAGCCGTTGAAGCCGAACGAGACGTTGCCGTTCGTGGGGATGCTCGCGTTGTAGGAGGCGGCGGTGACGGTGACCTGGGTACCTGACTGGGCGACGGTCCCGTTCCACAACTGGGTGACGGTCTGCCCGGCGGCGAACGCCCACGTCAGCTGCCAGCCGCTGATCGGGTCACCGAGGTTGTCGATGACGACGTTCGCGCCGAAACCGCCCTGCCACTGGTTGGTCACCGTGTAGGTGACCCGGCATCCGGCGGCGGCGTTCGCCGAGACCGCGTTCACGACTCCGAGCGCGATCAGCGCGGCCGCGACCACGGCCGCGAGCCTGCGGCGGTATCGAGTGAGGCGCATTGTGATCCTCCAGCGGATGGGTCGGGGTCAGGCCGCGGTACAGGACGGCACCGGCGCGCTGTTGGTGCCGTTCCATGCGCCGAGGAAGCCGAACTGTGTGCTCGTGCCGGCGCCGAGCGCGCCGTTGTAGTCGACGTTGCGCGCGGTGACGGCGGCCCCGCTGCTGCTGATCGCGGCGTTCCAGGACTGAGCGACGGTCTGGCCGTCGGCGAACCGCCAGGTCACCGTCCAGGAGGAGATGGGAGCGCCGCCGGCGGTGACGGTCACCGCGGCCTGGAAGCCGCCTCCCCACTGACCGGTGATCGCGTACGTGGCGGTGCACGATCTCCCGCCGGGCGTGGGGGTCGGGGTCGGCGTCGGCGTGGGGGTCGGGGTCGGCGTGGGGGTCGGCGTCGGGGTGCTCCCG
Organism: Sphaerisporangium sp. B11E5; assembly: GCF_039871875.1. Classification (NCBI taxonomy): domain Bacteria; kingdom Bacillati; phylum Actinomycetota; class Actinomycetes; order Streptosporangiales; family Streptosporangiaceae; genus Sphaerisporangium; species Sphaerisporangium sp. B11E5. The sequence goes on from NZ_JBDPMD010000063.1 coordinate 42,438, forward strand.
CCGGGCTGGCCGATGCTGCCGGGCACCGACTGCAGGGCCCGGTACCAGGTGGCGGCCATCTTGTCGTAGCCGCCCGCGGTCGGGTGCACGCCGTCGATGAGGTCGCCCGTGGTCAGCGCCGCGTGCATGTCGACCAGGTGCACCCGCTTGCCGCTGTTCACCTTGCTCTGCACGATCCCGGGAATGGCCGCGTTGAAGGTACGCGCCGCCGCCGCCTGACCGGAGTTCGACAGCGGGATGATGGTCGCGACGAACACGTCCGCGTTCGGCACGGTCGCGGTGATGCGGTCGATCAACGTGGACAACCGCCCCGGCGCCCCACCGACGTTGTAGTTCTGCAGCACGTCGTTGGTCCCGATGTGCACCAGCACCGTCCGCGGGTTCTGGGTACGCAACCAGCCCACGACGTTCGCGTCGATCTGATCGATACGCCACCCCGGATGCCCCTGATGGTCATGATCCCCCAGGCTGGACGGCCCGTTGAACTGCGACCCCACGAAATCCACCGTGTACCGGCCCCCCACCAGCCGCTGCCACAACCCGATGCGGTACCCGCCCGGCACCTGCGTGCCCTCGGTGATCGAGTCACCCAGCGGCATCACCCGCACCCCGCCGTTGGACTCCGCGCTCGCGGTGCCGGCCTCCAGCGCGGTGCCGGTCACCGCCAGGGCCAGGGCCAGCAGGACGGCGGCCGGCCATCGCCTCCATGTGCGCACGCTCACGCCCTCCCCGGCGCCGCGGAACACCCGGCGAGAACCGGCGTTAGCGCTAACATGAGGTACCGGCCCTCCGTGCGGGCGGACGCACCGGACCGCGGCGCGCGGCGTACGGCCCGGTGCCCGTGGGCCGGGCGCGGCACGCCGGCGCCCGTCTGCCCTCCATGTGCGCACGGAGACGCGCAGCGCCCGCGACACCGTGGCGAGCCGGCGCCGGACGGCGGTGAAACATTCCACGTGGACATGGAAATCCTCCAAGGCAGCGATCGGTGACCGATCCGATTCGGCGGCCGATCCTGCGCCCGGGGTGAGGGGGGAAGGTCGCGGCTCGGTGCCGTCCCGAGGCTCCTGCGGGCACCGGACCGGGCCGAGGTCGGGACGGTCCGGTCCTGGGTCTTTGGGAGTCTTCGAGGTGTTAGCGCTAACATCTTGCTCGCTGTCCGATTGCTCCTTTTCGCCCGGCGGCAAGGTGGTGGTGCGCGGAGCTAATACGAAGCAGCGGACCGCCGTCAAGGCCCACGATCCCGGGTCCCGGCACCCGTGCCCGCCGGGCACACGCTCATCTGCTCCGACGGGGATCCGGCCGCACGAGGCGAGAGCGGCGCGGTGATGAAACGTTCATCCACGGCGACGATCCCCCGCGGCGCGCGGCCGTCTCTGATCCCCCGTGACCAGGCTCCCCACCGCCACGCCGCCCGGCCGCCGGTCCCGCCCGCTCGACGGCGGCCATCCCGTGATGGCCTTGACACGTTTCTGGGACATTTCCACACTGAGGCCCAAGCGGCCTCTTTCCTGCCGGGGTCGGTGGTGAGCGGCAGGAGCCGCACTTCCACGACGCCCGTGAATGCCGCACGCCCTCCGCGACGAGGCCGTGCCGTCCCCGCGCGTCTTCCCCGCATGTTCTCTCACGAACTTCGAACGCAGTGGAGGCTCAGGCATGCCGCACCCCCCTGCTCCTCGACGGCAACCACGACAAGAAACCCGCCGACGACGCCGTCCTCAACAGCGCCCCTGAGCGTGCACGCACATGACGAGGAGAATCCACATGTCACGACGTAGCGCCGCATGGCGGCGGACCCTCACAGGTGTCACGGACACGTTCCCCGGGCGGCGGTTCCTCGTGGCCGTTCAGCTCCTGATCCTCACGGTGGCCTCCGCCGGAGTGGTTCTCGGAAGCACCAGCCCCGCCTCGGCGGCGGCGGCGCCCGCCCAGGCCGCCGCCGCGCTCGCGCTGTCCCCGGTGACGGTGCCGCCGATGGGCTGGGCGTCCTGGAACACCTTCGCGGCTCAGATCAACTTCAACGTCATCAAGGCCCAGGTGGACGCGATGGTGTCCTCGGGCATGCGGGACGCCGGGTACCAGTACGTCAACATCGACGAGGGGTGGTGGCAGGGCACCAGGGACGCCGCCGGGAACATCACGGTGGACACCAACGAGTGGCCGGGCGGCATGCAGGCGATCGCCGACTACATCCACAGCAAGGGCCTGAAGGCGGGGATCTACACCGACGCCGGCCGCGACGGTTGTGGTTACTACTACCCCACCGGACGGCCGGCGGCGCCGGGGAGCGGCAGCGAGGGTCATTACGACCAGGACTTCCTGCAGTTCTCCCGGTGGGGTTTCGACTTCGTCAAGGTCGACTGGTGCGGCGGGCAGGCCGAGGGGCTCGACCCGCGCAGCACCTATCAGGCGATCAGCGACGCCATCGCCCGGGTGACCGCGCAGACCGGGCGGCCGATGGTGTTGTCGATATGCAACTGGGGCGTCAACGCGCCGTGGGACTGGGCGCCGAGCATGTCCACGATGTGGCGGACCAGCGGAGACATCATCTACTGGGGGCAGACCCCGTCGATGGACCGCGTGCTCGCCAACTTCGACTCCGCCCAGCACCCGAGCGCCCAGAGCCCGGGACGCTACAACGACCCCGACATGCTCATCGCCGGCATGCCCGGCTTCTCGGCCGCGCAGAACCGCACCCACCTGGGGTTGTGGGCCATCTCCGGCGCCCCGCTGCTGGCCGGCAACAATCTGGCCACCATGAGCGCCGAGACCCGGGCCATCCTCACCAACCGTGAGGTGCTGGCCGTCGACCAGGACGAGTTGTCGCGGCAGGGCGTCAAGGTGGCCGAGGACCAGAGCGGACGCCAGGTGTACAGCAAGGTGCTGTCGGGCACCAACCGCCGGGCCGTGCTCCTGCTCAACCGCACCACCTCGGCGGCGTCCATCACCGCCCGCTGGTCCGACCTCGGCCTCGCCGGCACCGGGACGGTGCGCAACCTGTGGACCGGCACCGACGCCGGCACGTTCGACGGCAGCTACACGACCACGGTGCCGGCCCGTGAGGCGGTGCTGCTGCTGGTCACCGCCTCCTCCTCGGCCCCGCAGCCCACCACGAGCGCGCTCCGGGGCGTGGGGTCGGGCCGGTGCCTGGACGTCAGCGGTGGCTCCCAGGCCAACGGCGCGCAGGCCCAGATCTGGGATTGCAACGGCCAGGTCAACCAGCGCTGGACGACGACCGCCGCGGGCGAGCTGCGTGTCTACGGCTCCAAGTGCCTGGACGTCTACAACCGCGGCACCGCCGACAACACCCAGGTCGTCATCTGGGACTGCAACGGGCAGACCAACCAGCGATGGCGCCTCAACTCCGACGGCACCATCACCGCCGTCGGCGCGAACAAGTGCCTGGACGTGCCGGGCAACGCCACCGCCAACGGCACCAAACTCGTCATCTGGTCCTGCAACGGCGGCGCCAACCAGCGCTGGACCCGCGTCTGACCCAACGGCCCCCCTTCGCCGGAGCGCCCCGACCGCTCCGGCGAAGGCCGTACCGTCCTCAGACGAAACGCCAGAGGCGGTCGCTCGCGGTGCCGTCGTCGGCGAGCACGATCTGGGCGCCCTGGGCGGTGGAGCCGCCGCTGACGCCGAGTACTCTGCCGCCGTTGGCGCACTGGATGCGGAAGTAGCCGTTGGAGCCGTACCGCAGGCGCCACCGGTGGTCGCTGGTGCCGTTGTCGGCCCACTGGACGATCCGGGAGCCGGCGGCGGTGGCGGCGTTCTCCACACCGAGGACCTTGCTGCTGTTGGAGTTGCGCAGGCGCAGGTAGCCGCCGGTGTCGACCACCGCGGTCCACAGGTGGTCGGTGGTGCCGCTGTCGGCCCACTGCACCACCAGGCCGCCGTCGGCGGTGGACATGTCCTGCACGCCCAGCACCAGGCCGCTCGCCAGGTTCTGGATGCGCCGGGCGCCGTTGGGGACGAACCGCCACTGGTTGTCGGCGCTCCCGTTGTCGGAGTCCTGGACGGCCTGGGCCCCGTTGGACGTGGAGCCGTTCTGGATGCCGAGCAGCTTGCCGCTGTTCACGTTGCGGATCTTCTGTGAGCCGTCGCCGACGTCCACCAGGGTCCAGCGGTGGTCGGCGGTGCCGTTGTCGGCCCACTGCAGGACGCGGGCGTTGTCGGAGGTGGACATGTTCTCCACGCCCAGCACCTTGCCGCTGTTGACGTTGCGGAACCGCACCGCGTTACCGTCGATGATCAGTTCCCAGTTGTGGTCGGCGGTGCCGTTGTCGGTCCACTGCAGCGCCAGGCCGCCGTCGGCGGTGGACATGTTCTGGATGCCCAGCACCAGGCCGCTGGCGCCGTTCGCCAGCCGGAAGCTCGCGTTCCCGCCGCCGCCCCCGCCGGTGGCGTTCCAGTAGACGGTGTAGTTGTGCCCGTGGGCGTCGTAGAACGGCCCGAGGTTGACGGTGGCGGAGTTGGCCGTCGCGGTGAAGGCGAGCGCCGAGGTGCTGGTCCGGGTGATGGAGCCGGTGTTGAGGGACGGCAGCGCCGACAACGAGCTGTTGCCGTAGTTGCCCGACAACACGACCGGGCCGTAGGTGATCGCCGCGACGTTGGGGTTGTCGTTGGCGGCCTTCATGACCACCCGCATGGGCAGGCGCACCGTCACGGTGTCACCCGAGGTCCAGGTGCGCGTCAGGGAGGCGTAGGTGCCCGGGGTGGTGGAGACGCTTTCCTGGGTGCCGTTGACGCTGATGGTCGCCCCGCTGGTCCAGCCCGGGATGCGGATGCGCATCGTCCACGATCCGCTGACGTTGCCGGTGACCTGCAGGGTCGTGGTGTCGCTCACCGGGAAGGACGTGGTCTGCGTGACCGTGATGCCGCGCTGCGACCAGTTCAGCACCGACGGCATGAACAGGTTCACCGTCAGCGTGTTGCCGTTGTGGAAGTAGATGGAGTCCATCAGGTTCGTGTTGACCTCCACCCCCGACCCCTGGCAGCACCAGAACGAGTTGTAGTCGGTGCTCCACGTGCCGCCGCCCCACGCCGGGCCCACGCCCCGGCGGCCGCCCGGCCGCAGCGGCGTGAAGTACGTGATGTGCCCGTGGCCGTCGGCGGGGTTCTGCGCGCCGATGACGTGGTTGAGCAGCGCCTGCTCGAAGAAGTCCACGTACGCCACCCGGTCGGGGTTGAGCAGCCACAACTCGCGGGTCAGCTTGAGCATGTTGTAGGTGTTGCAGTGCTCGCAGGTGTCGTTGGTGAGGTACCCGGCGATCGCGTTGGGGGCCCGGAAGTGCTCGGCCTGGCTGTTGCCGCCGATGACGTAGGTGTGCGCGCCTACGGTGATGTTCCAGGCGTTGGTGGCGATGTCGCGGTAGCGGGTCGTGCCGGTGGCCTTGTACTCCCGCGCCGCGCCGATCCACTTGGGTACCTGGGTGTTGGCGTGCAGGCCGTTGAGCTGGTCGTTGCCGGACGCCAGCGGGTTGAACACCGCGGCGTGGTCGAACCGCTGCGCCGTGGTGAGCCACCGGCCGTCACCGGTCTGCTGATAGATGTCGGTCAGCACCGCGTTCATGCCGCCGAACTCGGTGCCGAGCATCGACTGCATCTGGCTGGAGCTGAGCCGGGCGGTGCGCCAGTCCACCCAGCCGGCGAGCGCGAGGAGCACGGTCCTGGCCTGGGTGTTCCCTGTGTAGCGCCACACGTCGAGCAGGCCGGCGAGCGTCTTGTGGATGGCGTAGTACGGCACGTTGCCGTTGCTCAGTGTGCGCGCCTCCAGCGCGGTGAACTCGGACTCGGGGAAACCGGACAGGTACCCGGTGTTGAACCCCGCGGCGCCGTTGTTGGCCTGGCACTTGGCCATCTCGGCGACCATGTAGTTGGCCTTGTCCAGGCACGTCGTGTCGCCGAGCACGGCGTAAGCCTGGGCCCACGCGGTCAGGAAGTGCCCCTGCATGTGGCTGCGGAAGGGGAACGACGGGGCGTCCCACCCGCCGTTGGCCGCGGCGCCGTTGGTGGACAGCCTGTGGTTGGACCGGAAGACGTACAGCAGCCGGTTGACGTCCACGAACCGCAGGTACGCGAGCGTGCGGTTCTGGTTGTCCATCCAGCGGCTGGCCGTCAGCCGCACCTGGCCGGGGTCGAACCCGTACGCCGAGACACCGATGTCGGAGCGGGCAGGGGGGACGACCGCCGCCTGGGCCGCGGGGGTGCCGATGGCCTGGGCGGCCGTGGTGGCGACCACGGCGACACCAGCGGCTTGGAAGAGTTGACGGCGGCTGAGGGGTGAGGACGGCACTTGACCTCCTGAGACGGGAAGGCAGGATCTATTGTTAGCGCTAACATTCAGCGCCGTCGAAGATCGCTCTGTACTCTGATCATCGGGCTCGCATGATCAAGCGCCTGCCGGCCACGGATCGGTGTGGCCGGCCGCGCTTCGGCGCGGGAATGGAGACAGTCTCGAAATCCCCGCGAAACATGTCAAGGCCCGCGCTGAGCCCTCCCACTCTCCGGGCGAACCACATCGCGAGTCGCCGTGACACCCGCCCCGGGGGTCCCGACACCGGAAGTCTGCCGCCCAGGGCATCCCTCGGGCCATCCGCGGATCCGCTGGTCTCCGTAGTTGTGCCGGCCCCCGCCTCGCCCGCATTTCGATGAAAGTTTCACCATCTGCCGCCGAGTGACGTTATCGCTAACAGTGCGACTCCCCCGAGAGGATCTCGTGACTCTGTTGTGACGGAAAGCCTCTTGACCTCCAGTTCTGTTAGCGCTCACAGTTCATCCACGGCGACTTTGAGCGCCGAGGTCCTCGTCAGAGGTCACAAGAAAGGACACCCCCCGGCATGTTGCGAAAGATGTCCATATTCCTCCTCGCCGGCGCGCTCGCCGCCTCCGTGTCCGCGTGCGGGGGCGGTGGTGGCGGCGCCACCGGTGCGAGCGCCGGTGGTGCGGCGTCCGGTGACGGCACGATCACGATGGGGTTCTCCCAGGTGGGTGCGGAGAGCGGGTGGCGTACCGCGAACACCAAGTCGGTGCAGGAGTCGGCGAAGGCG
>NZ_JBDPMD010000064.1:0-48368 GCF_039871875.1 Sphaerisporangium sp. B11E5
CCGCACCGTGTCCGGGGACCGCACCGTGTCCGGGGACCGCACCGTGTCCGGGGACCGCACCGTGTCCGGGGACCGCACCGTGTCCGGGGACCGCACCGTGTCCGGGGACCGCACCGTGTCCGGGGACCGCACCGTGTCCGGGGACTGTGGGAGGTTACTTGCCGAAGGCCTGGGAGGCTAGGCCGGCGACGACGGGGATGATGCCCAGGAAGACGAAAGCGGGCAGGAAGCACAGGCCCAAGGGAGCGATGACTTGTACTCCTGCGCGTCGGGCGGCGGCTGAGGCGGCGGCGCGGGTCTCGCGGGTGGCGTCGGCAGCCAGTCTGGTCAGGGCGTCTGCCACGGGGGCACCGTTCACCGCGGCGCGTGTCATGTCCTGTGCCAGAGCCGACAGGAGCGGGTCGTCCCGGAGGACCGCCCACGGCTCCTCGGGGGCCGCGCCTAGCCGGAGCCTCGCGTTCACTGTGGAAAGGAGGGCACCGAGCGGGCCTCCGACCGCCTCGGCCGCGATCTCCACGGCACCGCTCACCGGTAAGCCCGCCCGCAGGCACGCCACCATGAGATCCACCGTGAACGGCAGATCTTCCGCCATCCGCTCCCGTCTCCGCCTTTCCTCCGGGGACTTCCTTCGCCTCACCGTCACAACTCTGGAGACCCCGGCACACGCCCCGATCAGTACTCCCGGAACCCCTCCCACCAGCAACACCCCGGACAGCACTGCTCCTGCCACCACCATCACCTCCCGGCGCCACGGGGGTCTCGACACCGCCCCAGAGGCCACCTGGCCACCGCCGTCACTCGGCGTGGCGGGCCCATGAGGCGGGGTGATCCCACCGACCGGCCGGCCACGCGCGTCACGCCGCCTCGTCCACACCACCCCGCGCGACCCGCCGAGGACAAACTCGTCGGCCCTCACCGGGGCACGGCCACCGGATGGACCTCCTCCGTGCACCGATTCACCGCGAAGGTCCCGGCCATCGGCACTGGGAAAGGCCGGCTCGGCCGACGCGTCCAACCGACCGCTCGACGGGGCGTGACCGGCCGGGCCGGCGGGGTCACTCCACGTGACGGGCGCACTTCCTTTGGCGCGACCATGCCACGGGACACGGCTGACGGGCGGGGATCGTCGGCCTGGTCGAGTGGGAGTGGCACGCGTCATGCGGGCCAGGCGTGTCTGGGCGGTGGGTGGCATCGACCACGTCCAGACGGCCACGGCGGCGAGGACGGCTGCCGCTACGGCGGTCATTCGGTCCTCCACTGGCGGGTGGGGGTATCCGTGGGGAGCGCGCGAAGCGTCAAGCGGTGGGTCCACATGAGGCCCGTGATGGTGAGGGTCACTCCCAGGGCCAGGCAGGTCAGGCCCGCGGGGGTGCCCAGCAGGAAACCAAGGGGGTGGAGGCCCAAAGCTGTACCCAGGAGGAGGCCCAGGGCGGGGAGGGCGGCCAGAAGGCGGGCGGTGGCGCGGGGGGCGGCCAGTTGGGCGGTCACTTCGGATCTGTGGGACTCGGAGTCGCGAAGGGCGGCGGTGACGCGTTCGAGCAGCGGAGTCAGGCCGGTACCTACGGCGGGCCCTACGTGCCAGCAGGCGGCCAGGCGGAGGAGTCCTTCGCCGCCTTGGGCCGGGGCGGCGCCGGCCAGCGCGTGAGGAACGTCCCCGCCGTCGCGGGCAGCGGCGATCACAGGGCGGAGGAGGCCGGGGGCGGGACAGTCGAGGGTGGCGGCTGTACGAGCAAGGGCCTCTCCCGGAGGTCGGCCGGTGGCGAGTTCGGCGACGATGCCTTGGCACAGGGCGATCGAAGCCTTGCGCCACGCCGCGGCCCGGCGGGCTCCGCGGAACCGTTCGGCCGCTTGCTCCCATCGAGCGTTGATCCATCTTCCAGCGGGCCATCGGCGCAGAAGCGATGACAGGTGCGGACCAGGATCTCGCCACGGGGATGCCGCCGGCACGCCCCGATGGGACCGGGTGAGCGCGGACAGACGAGCGGTCGCTTCGTCAGCGGCGCTCCACAGAAGCACCGCCGCCGCGATGAATGCCATCGACAACCAAAGCACGACGACCCCCTTTTCGGTCCCTCCAAAAACAGGGACAACTCACTGGCCACATGCGTCACATCTGTCCCGCCATCCGTGCTTCAGAAAGCCTTGGGCGGGGCCTCGGGAAAGCGGGTCGTGGTCGGCGAACGTGGCGCTCCAGACGCCACACGGGACATGAGACAGACGTTCCCCACCGCCGCCCGGCACGACGTCAACACCAGCCGCGTCCGCGTCCGTGTCCGGCGCGGTCTTCGTCACGTACATCAGCCCGCGCAGGTCGATGTCGACCATCTGGTCCCACTCCTGCAGCGGCGAGGACTCCGACGGCCCGTTGAGCATGACCCCGGCCGCGTTCGCCAGCGTGTCGAGCCGTCCGCCCTGGACGTCACCTTCCGCGAGACCACCACCATCCGCGTCGAGCGTCCGGTGAGCGGCGGCGCGGCGGTGGAGATCATCGACAGGGACCCCAACCCGTTTCTCGCCACGGTCGGACTGCGTCCGTGACCGCGGCCGCAATCCGCTCACCCGCGTCGAAATCACTGAGGTGGCCGTGAAGGATGTGGAGCGCCGTACGTGACGGCTACCGACGGCGAGGTGGAGGGCGGGGGCTCCCACGGCCGGACGGGTGAACGTTCCGGCGGGCAGATCTCGGGCCTTGTCCACGTACGTCACCTCTGTCCCGCCACGCGTGCTTGGAAGGCCTCGTGGGCGGGGCCTGGGACGGGTGGGCCGTGGGTGGGGAAGGTGAGGGCGGGGATGGTTTCCACCAGGCCGGAGGGGTGGCGTCGCAGGAGGCAGATCTCGGACAGGCGGCGTCGGCCGCCGGCGGGGGCGCGGACGAGGTGGATGACTGCGTCCAGGGCGGCGGCCATTTGGCTGTGCACGGCCATGCGGGGCAGGCCGGCGGTGCTTGCCAGGGCCTCCAGGCGTGCGGGGACGTCCTCGGGGGTGTTGGCGTGCAGGGTGCCGCAGCCGCCGTCGTGGCCGGTGTTCATGGCGTTCAGGAGGTCGATCACCTCGGCGCCTCGGACCTCGCCGACGACCAGGCGGTCGGGGCGCATGCGGAGGGCTTGGCGGACCAGGTCGCGGAGTGTGACGCCGCCGGCGCCTTCGAGGTTGGGGGGTCTGGTCTCCAGGCGGACCACGTGGGGGTGGACGGGGCGCAGTTCGGCGGAGTCCTCTGCCAGGATCAGTCGTTCTCTTGGGTCTGCGGCTGAGAGCAGGGCGGACAGGAGGGTCGTCTTTCCGGTTCCGGTGCCGCCGGTGACCAGGAAGGCCAGGCGGGACGTGACCACGGCTCTCAGGGCGGCGGCCCCGGGGCCGGGCACCAGGTCCTCCAGGGTGAAGGAGCGGCGGGGCGGCAGACGCAGGGACAGGCAGGTGCCGTCGGGGGCGACGGGGGGCAGGATCGCGTGCAGCCGTACGCCTCCCGACAGGCGGGCGTCGACGTACGGGGAGGCGTCGTCGAGGCGGCGGCCGGCGGCGCCGGCCAGGCGCTGGGCCAGGCGGCGTACTTCGCCGTCGTCTGTGAACGTCACCGGGGTGCGTCTGAGCCCCAGCCCGTCGTCCACCCACACCTCGCTCGGGCCGTTCACCAGCACGTCGGTGACGTCCGGCTCGGCGAGCAGGGGTTCCAGCGGGCCCGCGCCGATCAGGTCGGCCCTGAGCGCTCGCGCGACGGCGAGGACCTCCGCGTCGCCGAGGACGGCCTGCTCGGCGCGGAGGGCGGCCGCCACCTGTGCGGCCGTGGGTTCGCCTCCCTCTTTGGCGAGGCGGAGCCGCACGGCCTCCACGAGGTCCGCCGGCACTGTCATGCGTCTCATCGGGTCTCCTCGGGAAGGCGGCCGGTCAGGAAGTCGTGGCAGAAGCGGGCCAGGGGGGTCTGCGGGCCGAGCGGCGAGGCGGCGCCGCGGTCGAGGTGATCGGCGAGGTTGCGCTGGTCGGGGAGGAAGCCGAGGTGGGGGGTGTCGAGGGACCGGGTGACGACGTCAGGGGCCAGCGGGCCGGGGCGGGTCACCGTGCGGATGCACTGGGTGTGTTTGTGGAGTTCGGGGAGGACCTGGGCAGCGGAGAGCACCCCGCGGAGGTCGGAGGGGACGAGGAGGAGGGTCATGGCGGCGCGGGAGAGGGCTTCTGCGGCGGCCGGGGTCACGTGGCGGGGGAGGTCGACGACGATGAGGTCGCAGCCGCGGTGGGCCGCGCCGAGGACGGCGCGCATGGCCTCCGGAGGGATGGCGGAGGGTTCACCTCGGTGACCGGAGAGAACGGTGAGGTCGCCGAAGGTCGGGAGGGCGTCCCGCAGGGCGGCGTAGCTGACTCTGCCCTCGCGTTCGGCGATGTCGGGCCAGCGGGCCCCTACGGCGTGCTCCTGGCCGAGGAGCACGTCGATGCCACCGCCGAGGGGGTCGGCGTCCACGAGCAGGGTGCGCGTCTTCCGGCGCGAGGCGACCAGGGCCAGGCAGGTGGCGAGCACGCTGGCCCCCGCGCCGCCTCGGCCGCCGATGACGCAAACCGTCTCACCGGAGCGGGTCTCCGGCTCGGACGCCTCGGCGAACTCCTCCACCAGTTGCCGTTCCGCCTGCGGGAGGGTGAGGACGGCGGCCGCCCCGACGGCGACACATCGGCGCCAGACGGACGGATCGTCGGCGCCGCGGGTGACGAGCAACACTCCCTGCCGGGGCGGCGGACCGGTGGCGGCCAGGGCGTCCGCGACGTCCACCCCCACGACGACGATGGGCGCTCTCGGCCAGAACGGCCGGGCGTGCGCGGCCGCGTGCGCTACGTCGATCTCGACTCCGGCGGCTGCGGCGACCCGCAGGAGGTCGTCGAGGAGATCCTGATCGTCAGTGATCACCAAGGGACGGTGGGTGTTCATGCCCGCGACTTTGCCGTGAGCGCGGCGGCGGCACTTCAGCCGAACGGAGTTCTGTGGATAACTCGTCCGCAGACGGCCATCGCCCATGGAGGGCCAGGCTGCGGGAGGGCCGGTGCGGCTGGGCCACGGGAGGGCCGGCGGCCGGCAAGGGGAGAAAAAGGGCGACCCCCGCCGGGGGGGAGAGCGGGGGTCGCCTTGCGGTCCGGCTCCGGGGGGGTAGAGCCGGGCCCGTTTCCGAAGAAAGCTTTCAGTGGGGGTGGCGACTAAGGGCAAAATCATTACCCGGACGCCGACGCCTCAGTCAGGTGGACACCAACGTATGGTGCCCGATGAACTCAACTTCCGTCGAGAAGCAATCTCTGATTTTCAGGGGTTTTTTTCTGCGGTAGCGGCGCGGCTACTCGAAGTGCGCGGAAAACGGACGAGACGGCTGTGTTCACCCAGGGTGACCGGGCGCGGGGCGGGGCGAGTGGGTGGGGCGGGCGGAGTGAGGGGTGCCGGTAAGGGGCTGGTGCGGGGGGATCCAGGGGGTGGGAATCGGTAAAGGTCTTGGTCTGGGGGGTTCCCATCTGGGCGGATCGGTCGTAGAAAGAAGGCACGGACCGAGTGTCCTTGTACGTCCGCCGGGTACCCACGCGCGACCAGCCGCGGGAGGCGCGTCGAGACGGGCTTGACCCGCTCCGACGAAATTGAGGTGCACGCTTGGTAACCCGGTGGGGCGTACGGGCGGCGGCGTCCCATCCCAGGGACGCCGTTCGCATGTGAGGGGATTTCGCTCAGGGCTCAGCCGCGCTGGAGCGCTTCGCAGATGGCGGTGGCCTCGCGGGCGCCCAGTTCGACGGCGGCGGCGCAGTGGCGCACCCAGGCCGCGACACCCGGCGGGCCGCCTTCCAGATAGTCCCGCAGGGTCTTCGCGTACGTGTCCGCGAGCTCGGCGTGGCCTACCTCCACGGCCACCAGGGACTTGGGGTCCAGGCCGAACTCGACCAGCGTGAGCCGCTCGGCGGCGCGGGCCACCAGGCCGTCGGCGGCGCCGAAGGGGCGGAGCACCAGCAGTTCGGCGTGCACGACGGCGGCGAGGACCAGGGCGGGGGTCGCGGACGTGGTGGCGGTGACGAGGTCCGCCAGCATGGCGAGACGTGTGGCAACGGCCTCCGGGGAGGGCGCGGGCGGCAGGTCCAGAAGGTCCCCGGGGCCGCGGGCAGGCGCCTCGGGGGCCGGGGAGGTTCTCGGGCGGCCGAGCAGTGCGGCGTCGTCGACGAGGTCCAGGGCGGCGAGGGCGTGGAGGCGGGCCAGGGCCTGGCGGGGGGTGGTGCGCCAGGCGGGGCCGAGTCTGCCTACTTCGGCGGAGGCCCGGAGGGCGCCCAGGGCGGCGGGGGCGGTGGTGGTGCCGGCCCGCAGGTCGGGGAGCGGCACGTCGGCGCCTTCCAGGGACGCCGAGGCGCGGGCGCCGCGCAGGGCGGACTCGGTGGACACCTCGGGGCCGCGGCGGCGGAGCACACGGTGGCCGTAAAGGCGGTCCACGGCGGCGCGGGCGGCCTGGACGGCTTCGGCCACGCCGGGGAGGGCGGCGACGGCGGCCAATGGGTCGTTCACGTCTCCCGACCCTACCGGCGGGTAGAGCACGGACCTCACGGGTGCACACTTGAGGGGGGCACGGGAGCGGCCCCGTCGAGTGGACGGTCAAGAGGGGGGCGCGGGCGCGCCAATCCAAGCGCCCGTTCGGCGCGCCGTTCATACCGTTCAACGGAGCCGAGGAATACGACGCTTGCACTCTGCGTATTTATCGTCCGATATCATTTCCGCAACGAATCCGCAGCTTTTGTGACTGTCTGTTAATACCTTTGTGAACAACGCCAGAGCCCTCCCGGCCCCGCCCCGCCGGCGCCGGGACCTCTTGTCCCCGCCGCCCGAAGCCTGGTGAAGTGGGACCCGTACCAGTCGAGCCAGGCCATGTGAAGGAGTACGTAGTGGCCCCGGATACCCCTGGTCGCGAGACCCAGGAGACGCTGTCGAACCTGCTGCAGGAGAACCGCCGCTTCGAGCCCCCGGCCGAGCTGGCGTCGGCCGCGAACATCACCGCCGACGCCTACGACGAGGCCGCGGCCGACCGCATAGGTTTCTGGGAGCGGGCGGCCGAGCGCCTCACCTGGGGACGCCGCTGGGACACCGCCCTGGAGTGGAACGCGCCGTTCGCCAAGTGGTTCGTCGGCGGCACGCTGAACGTCGCCTACAACTGCGTCGACCGTCACGTGGAGGCGGGCCGCGGTGACAAGGTGGCGTACCACTGGGAGGGCGAGCCGGACGGCGACACCCGCACGCTGACGTACTCCGACCTGCTGCGCGAGGTCAGCAAGGCCGCCAACGCCCTGGCCGAGCTCGGCGTGGGCAAGGGCGACCGCGTCGCCATCTACATGCCGATGATCCCCGAGCTGCCGATCGCCATGCTGGCCTGCGCCCGCATCGGCGCGATCCACTCGGTGGTGTTCGGCGGCTTCTCGGCGACCGCGCTGAGCGGCCGCATCCAGGACGCCGACGCCAAGCTCGTCATCACGGCCGACGGCGGCTACCGCCGCGGCGCGCCGAGTGCCCTGAAGCCCACCGTGGACGAGGCGGTCGCCGAGTGCCCCGGCGTGGAGCACGTGCTGGTGGTCCGCCGCACCGGCGAGAAGGTCTCGGAGTCCGGCAAGGACGTCTGGTGGCACGACCTGGTGGACCGGCAGAGCGACCGGCACGAGGCCGTGCCGCACGACGCCGAGGACCCCCTGTACATCCTGTACACCAGCGGCACCACCGGGAAGCCGAAGGGCATCCTGCACACCACCGGCGGCTACCTGACCCAGGCCGCCTGGACCCACGACGTGGTGTTCGACCTCAAGCCGGACACCGACATCTACTGGTGCACCGCCGACATCGGCTGGGTCACCGGCCACTCGTACATCGTGTACGGCCCGCTGGCCAACGGCGCCACGAGCGTCATCTACGAGGGCACTCCGGACACCCCGCACCGCGGCCGTTTCTGGGAGATCGTGCAGAAGTACGGGGTGACCATCCTGTACACCGCCCCCACCGCGATCCGCACGTTCATGAAGTGGGGCGACGACATCCCCGCCAAGTACGACATGTCGTCCCTGCGGGTGCTGGGCTCGGTGGGCGAGCCGATCAACCCCGAGGCGTACGTCTGGTACCGCGAGCACATCGGCGGCAGCCGCTGCCCGGTCGTGGACACCTGGTGGCAGACCGAGACCGGCGCCATCATGATCAGCCCGCTGCCGGGCGTGACCGCCGCCAAGCCCGGCGCCGCGATGCGCCCGCTGCCCGGCATCGTCGCCGACGTCGTGGACGACCAGGGCAATCCGGTGCCGGACGGCGGCGGCGGCTTCCTCGTGGTGCGCGAGCCGTGGCCGTCCATGCTGCGCGGCATCTGGGGCGACGAGAAGCGGTACACCGACACCTACTGGTCGCGCTTCGAGGGCATGTACTTCCCTGGGGACGGCGCCAAGAAGGACGACGACGGCGACCTGTGGCTGCTCGGCCGGGTGGACGACGTCATGCTGGTGTCCGGTCACAACATCTCCACCACCGAGGTGGAGTCGGCGCTGGTGTCCCACCCGAAGGTCGCCGAGGCCGCCGTGGTCGGCGCGACCGACCCGATCACCGGTCAGGCCATCGTGGCGTTCACGATCCTGCGCGGCGGCGCGGAGGAGAGCCCCGACATCGCCAAGGAGCTGCGCGACCACGTGGCCAAGGCCCTCGGCCCGATCGCCAAGCCGCGGCAGATCCTGGTGGTGCCCGAGCTGCCGAAGACCCGCTCCGGCAAGATCATGCGCCGTCTGCTGCGTGACGTCGCGGAGAACCGCAGCATCGGTGACGTCACCACGCTCGCCGACAGCGCGGTGATGGACCTGATCTCGGCCAAGCTGCCGTCGGCCGCCTCCGACGACTGACGCGGGCCCGTACAAGCGTCACACAGGGCGCGGATCGCCGGCGATCCGCGCCCTTCGCGCTTTCCGTTCGGCACGGCCGGTACACGCGCGTGCCGGATAGGCGCGACGATAAGCATCGTCACACAGGATGAATGTGTCCCGAAGTCCCGATAGGAGAAGACCAGATGGCCGGTCCACCCGAGGAGGAGTCCCTCGGCGCGCTCGTCGCCCAGGCGAGCCAGCACGTGTCCACGCTGATCCGCGCCGAGATCGAGCTGGCGAAGTCAGAGCTGAAGTTCAACGCTACCCGGGTGGGGACGGCCGCCGCGCTGTTCGCGGCGGCGGCGTTCATGCTGCACCTGTGCCTGATCCTTCTGTCGTTCGCCCTGGCCTACGGCCTGGTCCAGCTCGGCATGATGACCTGGCTGGCCTTCCTCATCGTGACGGTGCTGTACGTCGTGGTGGCGGGCCTGCTCGCGCTGATCGGCTGGCGCAGGCTGAAAGGGCTCACCGGCATGAAGCGCACGGCCCGCAGCCTGCGCACGTTGAAGGACGGCACGCCGGAGGAGGCCCTGGCGCCGCCTGAGACCGCCGGGCAGCTCGGCGGCCACCGCGCGCCGGTGCCGTCGGACGTCGGGCGCACCCGGCCGTGAGCGCGCCCGACGAGTCCGCGGCCCGCATCGACGGGCCATGGCTGCACCGGTCCGTCCACGCGGGGAACGGCATGTTCCACGTGGTGGAGGCGGGCGAGGGGCCGCTGGTGCTGCTGCTGCACGGGTTCCCGCAGTTCTGGTGGACGTGGCGGCGCCAGCTCGTCACGCTGCCCGCGGCGGGGTACCGCGTCGTGGCGGCCGACCTGCGGGGGTACGGGGCGAGCGACAAGCCCCCGCGGGGGTACGACCTGCCGACGGTCGCGGGGAACGTGGCCGGGCTGATCAGGGCCCTCGGTGAGACGTGCGCGATCGTGGTGGGGCACGACTGGGGGGGCCTGGTCGCGTGGACCATGGGGGTGATGGATCCCAAGGTGGTGCGGCGGCTGGTCACGGTGTCGGCGCCGCATCCGCTGCGGCTGCGGCAGGCGATGCTCAGCGAGCCGCTGGGGCAGCTCAAGGCCAGCGGACACTTCCTGGGGTTCCAGCTTCCTCTGCTGCCTGAGCGGCGTCTCACCGCGGACGGCGCCGCCCGGGTGGGGCGGCTGCTGGAGGAGTGGGCGGGACCGGGGTGGCCGGACGAGGAGACGTCCCGTACGTACCGTGATGTCTTCAGGATCCCCACGGTGGCGCACTGCGCGCTGGAGTACCACCGGTGGTTCGTGCGCTCGCAGCCCCGGCCGGACGGGGTGCGGTACCGCAGGCTGATGCGCTCGGAGATCGAGATGCCCACGTTGCAGATGCACGGAGCGCTCGACACGTGCACGTTGCCGCGGACCGCCCAGGGATCCAGCCGGTACGTGGCGGCTCCCTACCGGTGGCGGCTGATCGAGGGGGTCGGGCACTTCCCGCACGAGGAGCGGCCCGAGGTGTTCGACGCGGAGCTGCTCGGGTGGCTCGACGATCCCGAGCCGGACCGCTGATGCCTGCCGGACGCGACCGCGACCCCGCCGGGCGGCCCCGGAGCGCCCGGCCGCGGGACGCCCTGGGACGGCCGCTGCCCAAAGGTTCCCCTGGGGTCGAGCGGGTGCCGGACGACTACGCGCCGGGGCCTGAGGAGGCGCTGGCGTCCGCGGCCCGCTATCTGACGGACGGGCGGCCGTTCCACGCGCACGAGGTGCTGGAGGCACGCTGGAAGACCGGGCCGGGGGAAGAGCGCGACCTGTGGCAGGGGCTGGCGCAGATCTGTGTGGGGCTCACCCATCTGCAACGAGGCAACGCGCGCGGCGCGGCGGCGTTGCTGAGCCGGGGCGCCGACCGCGTCGCCAAGTACCCGGGCGCGCCCATCGACGCCGCCCGGGTGGTGCGGCTGGCCGGCGCGCTCACCGGACCCGGCGCGCCGGACCTCGCGGACGCGCTGGACGAGCTGGCCGCTCTGCTCGCCCCGGAGGGCTAGTCGCAGTCCTGGGTGTCCACCCGGCCGACGGCGCCGCTGCCCTCGTCGGCGTCGGGACGGACCTCGGCGGCGGTGAGGGCGAAGCCGGTCTCCGGCTGGTCGGTGGCGGCGGCGAAGATCACGCCGTAGACCTGGCCGGTGGTGGTGAGGAGGGGGCCGCCGGAGTTGCCGGGCTGGACCAGGCCTCGGATGGAGTAGACCTCGCGGGTGACGGTCTTGCGCGAGTAGATGTCGGCGGCCTTGGCGTTCTGCTTCAGGCGGATGCGGGCCGGCTTGATGGTGAAGCCCTTGCCCTTCGGGAAGCCGGCGATGATGGCGTCGTCCTGGCCCTCGGCGGTGTAGTCGAACTTCAACGGGGCGACGTCCAGGTCGGGGACGTACAGGATGGCGATGTCACGGTCGGGGTTGTAGTGGACCACCCGGGCGTCGTGGCCGACGCGGTTCTCGTCGGTCACCCGGAGGTCCTGGGTGACGCCGGCGACCACGTGGGCGTTGGTCATGACGCGGCCCGGGGCGTACACGAAGCCGGTGCCCTCGATGCGCTTGCGGCAGGCGGGGGCGGTGCCCTGCACCTTGACGATCGCGCGGCGGGCCCGCTGGAGCTGCGGACTCTTGACGACGCTGGCGTCGGGCGGGGGGACGTCCACGAACTGGCCGCCGCCGATGGCGTTGAACACCTGGGGGAACTCCGAGGTGTCCACGAACTTCTTGAACGAGAGCCGCCAGTCCTTGGCCGTGTCGGGCATCGCGGCGTCCACGGTCTGCAGCAGCAGCGAGCCGTTGGTCTGCTGGCGCAGCCACGGGAACGGCGCCACCGACAGCAGCGAACCGATCAGCCATGCGATGACCAGGACCGATAACGCACTGGTGAACGTGCCGCCGAGCGCGTCCACCGTGCGCGCCGGTTCCCACGTGACGTGGCTGCGCACGACGGCACCGATGGTGGAGAACGCGAACTGGCCGATGACCGCCGTGAGGAACACGATCACGATGGCGAGCAGCGCCTGCTCGGTGGCCTGGCTGACGACCGCGTGCGCGATCGGCGGGGCGATCATCACCCCGAGGAAACCTCCCCCGACGAAACCGAGGAAGCTGAATGCCCCAATGATGAAGCCCTGGCGGTAACCGGACACAGCAAAGGCAATCACTAGGACAATCAGGATGATATCGAGGAGATCGCCGCTCACGCTTCAACGGTATCCAGCGCGGCCACACGCCGTGCACCCGATGGCTCGATATCGTTGCGACATGGTATCGATCGGGGGGCCGGGCGGATCACGCGCGGACGGGCACCCCGGCCCGGACCGCCGGCCCGCGGGCCCTCCGGCCACCGAGACGGCCACCGACGATGTCGATGATCTCATCGCGCAGGCCCTCGCCGACGACGACCCCGGCGGGCAGGCCCGCTGGGCCGCGGTGAGCCGTCTGCACACGCGGGGGGACATCGAGACCTTCACCGCCGCGCGGCGGCTGTGCGCGAGCGACGTCGCCGCCGAGCGGGTCCTCGGCGTGGACATCCTCGGCGAGCTCGGCGGGCCGCGGCGGCCGTTCGCCGACAAGACCCTGTCGCTGCTGCGCTACCTCGCGGCCTGCGACACCGACCTGCGGGTGCTGCACGCGGTGCTGATCGCGTTCGGCCATCTGCGCGACCCCCGGGCCATGCCGTCGGTGATCGACCTGGCGGAGCACCACGACCCGTCGGTGCGGTACGGCGCGGCGTACGCCCTGTCGCGGGTGCTCGGCCGTCCCCCGGACCCGGCGGGGCTCGCGGCCCTGCAGCGCCTCGCCCGCGACCCGGACGAGGACGTCGCCGACTGGGCGGCCCTCGGGCTGATCCTGCCCTAGGCCTGGCCCCGTTCTCCGCACATCGCCCTCGACGACCAACAGGCCTAACGGCGGGCCAGTCTGATCACCTCGGGTGGCAGGTCCTGCACCTGAGAGGCGTCCCACGGCTGGGCGAAACCGGTGGCGGTGAGCACGATGTCCAGGATGCCCGCGGTGAAGCCCCACACGAGCATGCCGCGCACCCGGAACGCGGGCCCGGCGTCGCCACCGGGGAAGCGCAGGCGCAGGCGGTTGGCCGGGTCGACCAGCTCGGCGACGGGCACGCGGGCCACCGACTCCACCTCGTCCGGCGAAGCGGCGTGCACGGTGCAGGGGGTGTGCCACCAGCCGAGCACGGGCGTCACCCGGTTGTCGCTGCGCCCGAGGTACAGCTCCGGCAGTGTGCCCACGACGTGGACCCCGCGCGGGTCGAGGCCGGTCTCCTCCTCGGCCTCGCGCAGCGCCGCGCCGATCGGGCCGCCGTCCTCGGGGTCGATGCCCCCGCCCGGGAACGCGGGCTGGCCGGCGTGGTTGCGGCCGTTGGCGCTGCGCTGGATGAGCAGGACGTCCGGGCCCCCGGCCGACTCCCCGAACAGCAGCAGGACCGCCGCGGCGCGCCCCCGGCCGTCCAGCGGCCGCATCCAGGGGGGCAGGGGATGGCGGTCGGGGTCCGTGGCCAGGTCGCTGAGCCAGCCGGGCACGGGAGCAGTCATGCGTTACCTCCTGCGGGGAGTCAACATCGCCGGATCCCCGCTGCTTCCCGTGCCGGCCGCGGTCAGGAGAAGGGCCCGGGACGGACCAGCTTGGCGGCCTGGGCGGGGTCGGTGGGCCCCTCACCGAACGACGGGCACAGGTCGGCCAGCGGGCAGACACCGCAGGCGGGCTTGCGCGCGTGGCAGACCCGGCGGCCGTGCCAGATCAGGTAGTGGGACAGCATGGTCCACTCGCTCTTGGGAATCAGATCGCCCACGATGTGCTCGACCTTGACCGGGTCGGTCTCCTCGGTCCACCCGAAACGCCGGGCGAGCCGCCCGAAGTGGGTGTCGACCGTGATGCCGGGCACCCCGAAGGCGTTCCCGAGCACGACGTTCGCCGTCTTGCGGCCGATGCCGGGCAGGGTGACGAGGTCCTTGAGCTTGCCGGGTACCTCGCCGCCGTAGCGCTCGCACAGGCCCTGGGCCATGCCGATGATGCTGTTGGCCTTGGCGCGGAAGAAGCCCGTGGACTTGATGATCTCTTCCAGCTCGGCGCGGTCGGCGCCCGCGTAGTCGGCGGCCGTCCGGTATTTAGCAAAAAGAGTAGGAGTAACGAGGTTGACCCTTTTGTCCGTACACTGCGCTGAGAGGATGGTCGCGACCGCCAGCTCGAGCGGGTTGGTGAAGTCGAGTTCGCAGTGAGCGTCTGGATAGGTTTCCGCCAAGATTCGGGTCATTCGCCGGGCTCGTCGGACCAAGGCGAGCCGGGACTCCCCAGCGGATGTCACTTTGCGGGGCACCCCGACAGCCTACGGGCTAGCGGCGACCCCCTTGGTGCGGTACGTCACAATGTCTAGCAGCGAGCGCGACCCCAGGCGCGGCGCGCGGCCACCGGAGGCGGCCATGGAGCGAGGAGGCACCGTGAACACCGACGACGTGCTGGGAAAGGCCCCTTTGTTCGCCGCGCTGGACCGTGAGGGCGCGGCGGCGCTCCGTACCGGGATCTCCGAGATGGAACTGCACAAGGGGCAGATCCTGTTCAGCGAGGGAGAGACCGGCGACCGCTTGTACGTCGTGCTGGACGGCAAGATCAAGCTGATCCGCACCGCCTCCGACGGCCGCGAGAACCTGCTCAGCGTGCTCGGGCCCGGCGAGATGTTCGGCGAGCTCTCGCTCTTCGACCCCCGGCCCCGCACGGCCAGCGCCATCGCGCTCACCGACGCCCGGCTGGCCGGGCTCGGCCACGACGACCTGCGGCCCTGGCTGACCGGCCGTCCCGAGGTCGCGCTCCACCTGCTGCGGGCGCTCGCCCAGCGGCTGCGCCGCACCAACGACGTGATGGCCGACCTGGTCTTCACCGACGTCCCTGGACGGGTCGGCAAGGCCCTGCTCGACCTCGCCGAACGCTTCGGGGAGCGCACCGACGAGGGGCTGAGGGTCCACCACGACCTCACCCAGGAGGAGCTGGCGCAGTACGTCGGCGCGTCCCGGGAGACGGTCAACAAGGCCCTCGCCGACTTCGCGCAACGCGGGTGGCTGCGCATCGAGGCCAAGGCGGTCGTCATCATGGACGCCGACCGCCTGCAGGCACGTTCCAGGTAAAACTTTCTACAAGCTCGGTAAAGGTAGGCGAGCTGCCTCAGGTTTGGTCAAGGTACGCGAGCTGGGCGCGCACCGACATCTCGGCCGCCGGCTTGAGGTCCTCGGCGAGGCCGGCGTAGACCACCTCGACGATCTCGGCGGGGGTGACGGCGCCTCCCTCGCGCGCCTCGCGGATCTGGTCGAGCCGCTCGCGGCGGTGGGCGATGTAGGCGTCGAGCACGGCCACCGGGTCGGGCAGCACCGGGCCGTGGCCGGGCAGCAGGGCCGTGGCCTCGGTGATCTCGGCGTCGGCCCGCAGGCGGTCGAGGCTGCGCAGGTAGTCGGCGAGGTCGCCGTCGGGCGCGATGACGGTGGTGCCCCGGCCGAGCACGGTGTCGCCGGTCAGCAGGGCGCCGTCGGCGGGCAGCCAGAAGCACAGCGAGTCGAACGAGTGACCCGGGGTGCCGACCACCCGCACCTCCAGCCCCGCCACGGTCAGGGCGTCGCCGTCGCCGAGCCCCTCGTCGCCGAGCACGTGCCGGGGGTCGAGTGCCCGCACCGGGGCGCCCACCATGGCGGCGAACCGCTTGGCCCCAGCGCTGTGGTCGGGGTGCCCATGGGTCAGCAGGACCGTCTCGACCCGCCGCTCCCCGAGCCGCCCGGCCACCCGCCGCAGGTGCCCTTCGTCGTCCGGCCCCGGATCCACCACCACGACCGCGTCCGCCCCGGGTTCCGCGAGCACCCAGGTGTTGGTCCCGTCCAGCGTCATCGGCGAGGCGTTGGGCGCCAGCACGTTGTACGCCCGCACCGTCCCCGCGCCGTCGGGGCCACCCGCCGGGATACGCAGCTCGCCCCGCGCCCCGTCGAAGGCGCCGGGACGCTCCGGCCCCTGAGCCGTGCCGGAGGCACCCGGACGCTCCGGGCCGGGCGGGTGGTCCACGGCGCCGTGGCCGGCGCCGTCCGGGCCGCCGAGGGGGATCCGCAGGCCGCTCATGGCATGCGGTAGTCGTGGCCGGGGAGGATCAGGCGCATCTCGCCGTCCACCTCGGCGGCGTGCGGCTGGAAGGTCTCCACCTTGCGGTCGCTGGCGAGGACGGCGGAGACGTCGGCGAAATCGGCCATCTCGGTCAGCGTACGGTACGTCGGGGGCATCAGATTGATCTCCCCCTTCCCGGCCCGCTCGATGGCCTGCGCGGGGCGCAGCCACTCCACCTGGTCGGCCTCGCCGCCGACGTCCCTGGTGAGCTGGCCCGGGGGAAGGGCGGCCGCGAAGAACCGGGTGTCGAACCGCTTGAACTCGACCTCGGGCGTGATCCAGTGCCCCCACGGCCGCAGCAGGTCCGCCCGGAGCACCAGCCCGCGCTTGGCCAGGAACCCGGCCATGGACAGGCGGCGATCGATCAGCGCCTCCCGGTCGGCCTCCCAGTCGTCCCCCGTGGTGTCCGCCACCACGGTGCCCGCGCTCGGCCCCGCCAGGAGCACCCCCGACTCCTCGAACGTCTCCCGCACCGCCGCGCACACCAGCCCCCGCGCCGTCACGACGTCCGCGCCGAGCGCCCCGGCCCACTCCCGCGGCTCAGGCCCCGCCCACGCCACGTCGTGATCGGCGTCCCGCGGGTCGACCGACCCGCCGGGGAACACGTACGCCCCCGCGGCGAAGGCCATGCTCGCCTTCCGCCGGATCATGTACACCTCGACCCCGGGCTCCGGGAAGACGCCAGCGGTGGCGGACGCGGCACCAGGGTGCGAGGAGACGCCACCGGTGGCGACGGACGCGGCACCAAGCTCCGGGGCGGCGTCGCGAAGCAGGACCACCGTGGCGGCGTCCCGGGCCGGGACAGGCGCGATCTCGCCCGCGAGGATCGCGCGAGCGCGTTCGCCGAACTCTCCGGGCAGCGGAATGAAGTCCATACCACCTCCACGTACGACCGAACCACGCTCGGCCGGACCATGGTGTCACGGATCACTGAACCTCGGCGACGAGCTCCACCATCGGAGGTGTGCCGGTGCTCCGCCGTACGACGGCGCCGGATTCACCACAGATGGACCCCGCCGTACCGGCGCCGACGAAGGCGCGGCGGGCGGTACGCAGCGACCGGAACGCAGCGACCGGAACGCAGCGACCGGAACGCAGCGACCGGAACGCGGTTGTTGCCGGTGTGGGGTCAGTGGACCTCGGCGATGAGCTCCACCTCCACGGGGGTGTTCAGCGGCAGCTCGGAAACCCCGACGGCGCTGCGGGCGTGGCGGCCCGCCTCGCCGAAGACCTCGGCGAACAGCTCGCTGGCGCCGTTCACGACCTGCGGCTGCCCGGTGAAACCCGGGGCGCTGGCCACGAACCCGACCACCTTGACGATGCGCGCTATGCCCGACAAACCGCCCACGACGGACGCCGCCGCCGCGAGACCGTTGAGCGCGCAGACGCGGGCCGCCCGCTTGGCCTCGTCGGGATCGACCTCGGCCCCGACCTTGCCCGTGAGCAGCAGCTCGCCCCCGACCATGGGCAACTGCCCGGAGACGTACACGTGGTTCCCGGTGCGCACCGCCGGCACGTACGCCGCCAGCGGCGCCACCACCTCGGGCAGCGTCAGCCCGAGCTCGGCCAGCCGCTCCTCGGGAGTGCTCACTGCTTCTCCCGCTTCATGTAGGCGACGAGCTGCTCGGGGTTCGGCCCGGGGATCACCGAGACGAGCTCCCAGCCGTCCTGCCCCCAGTTGTCGAGGATCTGCTTGGTCGCGTGGGTGAGCAACGGCACCGTGACGTATTCGAAGCGCTTCATGGTGGCACTGTAGCGGCGGGTACGGGCCCGCATCCCCGTGCCTGCCGGTGCTGTGGAAAACCTGGGGACACGAGGTGACGGCCGCCGGGGAATCGCCAAGTGACCGTTGGGTAGCCTTCCTGACGTGAGCGCTCTCGACACCGACTGGGACGGAGTACGACTCCACGTCGTCACCGGCAAGGGCGGCACCGGGAAGACCACGGTGGCCGCCGCGCTGGCGCTGGCCCTCGCGGCGGGCGGGCGCAAGGTCCTGCTGGTCGAGGTCGAGGGACGCCAAGGCATCGCGCAGGTGTTCGACACCCCGCCGCTGCCGTACGAGGAGCGCAAGATCGCCGTCGCGCCCGACGGCGGCGACGTGTACGCCCTGGCCATCGACCCCGAAGAGGCCATGCTCGAGTACATCGAGATGTTCTACGGGCTCAAGCGGGCCGGCAAAGCCCTCACCAAGATCGGCGTAATGGACTTCGCCACCACGATCGCCCCCGGCCTGCGCGACGTGCTGGTCACCGGCAAGACCACCGAGGCGGTGCGCCGCCGCGACAAGTCGGGCAGACGCGTGTACGACGCCGTGGTGATGGACGCCCCGCCCACCGGCCGGATCACCCGCTTCCTCAACGTCACCAACGAGGTCGCGGGCCTGGCCAGGATCGGGCCGGTCAAGCACCACGCCGACCTCGTGCGCGGCGTCGTCGCCTCTCCG
This sequence comes from Sphaerisporangium sp. B11E5, assembly GCF_039871875.1. Taxonomy (NCBI): domain Bacteria; kingdom Bacillati; phylum Actinomycetota; class Actinomycetes; order Streptosporangiales; family Streptosporangiaceae; genus Sphaerisporangium; species Sphaerisporangium sp. B11E5. The sequence goes on from NZ_JBDPMD010000064.1 coordinate 18,461, forward strand.
GAGACCGCCGTCCACTTCGTCAGCCTGCTGGAGGAGATGCCGGTGCAGGAGACGCTGGACGGCATCGCGAGCCTGCGTGAGGCCCGCCTGCCCGTCGGCGGCGTCTTCATCAACATGGTGCGCCCCGAGCTGCTGCCCGAGGCCACGCTGGACGCCGCCGCCCGCGACGACTTCGACCCCGGCGAGCTGGCGCTCGGCCTCAAGGCCGCCGGGCTCGCGGACGGCACGGCGGACGCCACGTCCATCGCCGAGGCCCTCGCCGGAGAGATCGAGGAGCACGCCCGCCGCACCATGCTGGAGCGGCGCGAGCGCGAAACCCTCAACGAGGCCGCCGTCCCCCGGTACGAGCTGCCGCTGCTGGCCGACGGCGCCGACCTCGCCGGGCTGTACGAACTCGCCGAAGCCATCCGTGCCCAGGGGGCGGCATGACATCACGCAGATCACAGCGCACCTCACCGGCCCTCGACATGGACGCCGTGCTGGACGACCCCGGCATCCGCATCATCGTGTGCTGCGGCTCGGGCGGCGTCGGCAAGACCACCACGGCCGCCGCCCTCGGGGTGCGCGCCGCCGAGCGGGGACGCCGGGTGGTCGTGCTCACCGTGGACCCGGCGCGGCGCCTCGCCCAGTCGATGGGCCTGACCGAGCTGGACAACACCCCGCGGCCGGTCGTCGGCGTGGACGGGCCCGGCGAGCTGCACGCCATGATGCTCGACATGAAGCGGACCTTCGACGAGATCATCGAGGCGCACGCCGACCCGGTGCGCGCCCGGCAGATCCTGGAGAACCCGTTCTACCAGTCGCTGTCGTCCAGCTTCTCCGGCACGCAGGAGTACATGGCGATGGAGAAGCTCGGCCAGCTCCGGCGGGCCGGCGAGTGGGACCTGATCATCGTCGACACGCCGCCGTCCCGGTCGGCGCTGGACTTCCTCGACGCGCCGGAACGCCTCGGCAGGTTCCTGGACGGCCGCCTCATCAGGATCCTGATGGCCCCGGCCAAGGCGGGGGGGCGCAGCGCGTTCAAACTGCTCAACGCCGGGTTCGGGTTCGTCGCGGGCGCGATGACGAAGATCCTCGGGGCGCAGTTCCTCAAGGACATCCAGATGTTCGTCGGCGCCCTGGACGCGGTCTTCGGCGGGTTCCGCCAGCGGGCCGAGCAGACGTACAAACTGCTCCAGGCACCCGGCACGGCCTTCGTGGTGGTCGCCGCGCCCGAGCGGGACGCCATGCGCGAGGCGTCGTACTTCGTGGAACGCCTGGCCGAGGAGGGCATGCCTCTGGCCGGGCTGGTGATCAACCGGGTGCACACGTCCCCGGCGCCCGCTCTCTCGGCCGCCCGTAGCGCCGCGGCCGCCGAGGACCTGGAGTCGCGCGGCGGCCACGAGCTCACGGCCGCCGTGCTGCGGCTGCACGCCGGCCGTATGCAACTCGCCGCACGAGAGCACCGGGAACAGGAGCACTTCGCGACGGCACACCCCACTGTGCCGATCGCGCAGGTGCTGGCGATGCCGGAGGACGTGCACGACCTGAACGGGCTGCGCAGGATCGGCGAACTCCTCACGGCGTGACGATCCACGATGATCGTCACAGGAAGACGGTGACGCCTGGCGTCACGATGGCTACGGGCGCGAGGCCACCCTGCCTCCGCCCGCCGGACTCAGCCGGCGATCAACTCGTTGGTCCGCTCGTACTCTTCTTTGGCGAGCTCCAACAGGTCTCGCCACGACGTGACATCCGGCCTGCGCCTGAGCAGCGCACGCCGCTCACGCTCGGTCATGCCGCCCCAGACTCCGAACTCGATGCGATTGTCCAGAGCATCCGCGAGGCACTCCGTACGGACCGGGCATCCTCGGCAGATGAGCTTCGCCCTGTTCTGCGCGGCACCCTGCACGAACAACGCGTCAGGATCCGCACCTCGACAGGCGGCACGGGAGGTCCAATCCGTGATCCACATTTCGACCCCACTCCCCTATAGGTGGTCAGTCGTCACTTGGCGGCCGACGGGCGCGGGCGTCGAGCCTCCTTATTCAGTTGCCGCAGAGGAGAACGTACGCAACCAGACGATCGAACCGACAGACCCCGGGCGGGTCAATTTCCCGCATGGTCATGTCAGGCCATGTGGCCGGGAATGACTAGTCCTCCCCCGCCGGAGTCGCGAGCGAGTCACGCAGAATTGGACTTTGGGTACCTATTACGTCAGCGGTTCGGCATACCCTGGTCATGTGCAAGCTCACGGCAAAGGCCCGGTGTCGGTCATCTTCAACCTCGTGCGCCTCATCGGTGCCGCCCTCGCGGCGGGTGTGCTGATGGCGGCCATCGCGTTGCCTGCCGTAGGCGGCGCGGGCGTCGGTGTCAAAGGCGCCACCGACGCGCTGAACCTGAAGCCGGAAGATCTCCAGGAACCACCTCTGCCGGAGGTCACCGAGATCCGCGACGCGAAGAACAAGCTGATCGCGCAGTTCTACTACCAGAATCGCGAGTCAGTGCCCTTGACGAAGGTCGCGCCGATCATGCGTGAAGCGATCATCGCCATCGAGGACTATCGCTTTTACCAGCACGGCGCGCTTGATCTCGAAGGCACTGTGCGCGCCGCCATGACGAACTTCCAGTCGGGCGGCGTCTCCCAGGGCGGCTCGTCGATCACCCAGCAGTACGTCAAGCAGGTGCTGCTGAACAAGGCGGAGACGGACGAGGAACGCCAGGCGGCCCTCGCGCCCACCCTGCCCCGCAAGCTCAACGAGCTGCGGTACGCCATGGCGATCGAAGAGAAGTACACCAAGGACCAGATCCTGGAGCGGTACCTCAACATCGCCTACTTCGGCGCGAGCGCGTACGGCATCCAGGCCGCGGCCAAGCGCTTCTTCGACAAGCCGGCCTCCGAGCTCAACCTCGAAGAGGCCGCCACGCTGGCCGGCGCCGTGCAGAACCCCAACGCCACCGACCCCAACCTCGGGAAGAAGTACCGGGCCTCCCTGCTGTCCCGGCGCAACATCGTGCTGGACCGCATGGCCGAGCTCAAGAAGATCACCCCGCAGCAGGCGGCGGAGGCGAAGGCCAAGAAGCTCGTTTACAAGGACATCCCGATCCCGGGTGGTTGCGAGCAGAGCGACTACCCGTACTTCTGCCTGTACGTCCAGCACGAGATCCTGAACGACAAGCAGTTCGGCAAGACCCAGAAAGCCCGGCGGGAGTTCCTCAACCGCGGCGGTCTGGTCATCAGGACCACGCTCGACACCAAGATGCAGAAAGCCGCGGACCAGGCCATCAAGAAGTGGGTCAAGGCCTCCGACAAGCCCGTCGCGTCGCAGGCGCTCGTCGAGCCCGGCACCGGCGCCATCAAGGCCATGGCCGCCAGCCGCAAGTTCGGCAGCAGCAAGAAGAAGAACGAGTCGAACTACAACCTCGTGGCCGACGTCGCGCACGGCGGCGGGGCCGGGTTCCAGGCCGGGTCCACCTTCAAGGTCTTCACGCTCACCACGGCGCTGAAGGAAGGCATGAAGTTCGGGGACGGCATCTCGTCCGGCGCGACCTTCCGGGCCGGCGGCTACGGCGACTTCAAGAACTGCAAGGGCCAGGGCGTCGGCGACCCCGGATGGGACGTGCACAACTCCTCCGAGAGCAGCGGCGGCTTCAAGACCCTGCAGACCGGCACGTGGGGCTCGGTGAACACCTTCTTCCTGCGGCTGGAGCAGAAGGTCGGGCTCTGCGACGTCGTGAAGACCGCCAAGGACATGGGCATCAAGCGGGCCGACGGGCAGAAGCTCCGTGAGGTGGAGACCTTCACCCTCGGCGTCAACGAGATGGACCCGGTGACGGTCGCCAGCGCGTACGCCACCCTCGCCGCCCGCGGCCAGTACTGCGCGCCGATGGCGATCACCCAGATCACCGACCGGGACGGCAAGGTCACGAGCTTCAAGCCGAGCTGCAAGCAGGCGCTCGAGGAGGAGGTCGCGGACGCGGTCAACGACATCCTCTCCGGGGTGTTCACCAAGGGCACCATGAGCGGCGTCGGCGGCATCGGGCGGGACGCGGCGGGCAAGACCGGCACCACGGACGGCTCGATGACCGCGTGGTTCGCCGGCTACACCCCCGACCTCGCCTCCGCCGTCAGCCTCGGCGACCCGCGCGGCTCGGCCACCCACCCGCTGCGCGGCGTGACGATCGGCGGCAGGTACTACGGCGAGGTCTTCGGCGCCACCATCTCCGGCCAGATCTGGAAGGCGACGATGCTCAAGGCCCTGGCCGACATCGACCCGACCTCCTTCGTCGCCCCCGACATGAGCCGCTTCGGCGGCTGCAGCACCGGCTGCGCCCCCAAACCCCCCAAGGAGAAGGGCCCCGACGGCGGCCCCTTCTCCCCCGACGACCCCCGAGGCCCCGACAACCCCCGCGGCAACCCCCCGCCCGGCCCCGACCAAGGCGAAGGCGACACCACCGGCACCCCCGCCATCCCCCTGGTCCACCCCACCAACTGACCCCCAGGGGCCGCCCTCACCGGCGGCCCCGTCCCGTTCCAGACCCCGCTGAAGGGCCTCTCCGGCGCCGGTACGGCGCGACGGGGTGCGGCGCGGCCCGCCCGGACGGTCTCAGCCCGAGAGGCGTCCGCGGACCACCTGGGCTACGCGGCCGCCCTCGGCGCGGCCGGCGATCTTGGGGTTGAGGATCTTCATGACCTGGCCCATGGCCTTGGGGCCTTCGGCGCCGCTCTCGGCGATGGCTTCGGCCACGAGGCGGTCCAGTTCCTCGTCGCTGAGCTGGGCGGGGAGGTACTCCTCCAGGACCGCCTGCTCGTCCAGCTCCGCCTGGGCCTGCTCGGCGCGGCCGGCTCCGGCGAAGGCTTCCGAGGCCTCGCGGCGCTTCTTGGCCTCCTTGGTCAGCACCTTGACGATCTCGTCGTCGGACAGGGCGCGGGCCTCCTTGCCTGCCACCTCCTCGGTGCTGACCGCGGCCAGGGCCATTCGCAGTGTGCGGGTGCGGATCTCGTCGCGCGCCTTCATGGCGGTCGTCAGGTCCGCCTTCAACTTGTCCTTCAGAGAAGTCATGAACCCCATCTTGCCGCCCCGCCGGAGGCGGAGTGACCGGACGTCCACAGGACACCCGGATGCGGACGCCAGGAGGCGTAAGGGGCCTCCCTCGGGCATGATGAACAGGTGAGGAAAGCTGCCGCGGTACCCCTGTCCCTGCTCGGCCTCGGCGTGGCCGGGCTTGGTTACGCATCGGTGATCGAGCGCAACTGGTTTCGACTGCGACGCTTCGACGTGCCGGTGCTCGACCCGGGGCAGCGGCCTGTCCGCATCCTCCACATTTCCGACCTTCACCTGACACCGGGCCGGACCCGCCTGATCAACTGGGTTCGCTCCCTGGACGCGCTCAACCCCGATCTCGTCGTGAACACCGGCGACACCATCGCCCACCCCGACGCCATTCCCGCGTACCTGCGCGCCGTGGAGCCCCTCCTGGCCCGCCCCGGGCTGTTCGTCTACGGCTCCAACGACATGTACGCCCCCACCTTCAAGAACCCGGCCAGGTACCTCTGGCGCACCTCGAAGACGGACCGGCGCCAGCACATCCCGAACCTTCCCTGGACCGAGCTCGGCGAGAGCATGACGGCCGCCGGCTGGCACGACGTGAACAACGCCACCACCCGCCTCAAGGTCGGCGACCTCGACGTCCACGTGGGCGGCCTCCACGACTCCCACATCAACCGCGACCGCTACGACGAGATCGCCGGCCCCGCCCCCTCGGACGCCGACCTCCGCCTCGGCGTCATGCACTCCCCCGAGCCGAGAAACCTGACCCGTTTCGCCGAGGACGGCTACCAACTGCTGCTCGCGGGCCACACCCACGGCGGCCAGCTCTGCGTCCCCTTCTACGGCGCCCTGGTGACGAACTGCGGCATAGACCGCAAACGCGTAAAAGGCCTGAACCGCCACGACTCAGCCTGGCTCCACGTCTCCGCCGGCCTAGGCACCTCCCCCACCGCCCCCGTCCGCTTCTCCTGCCCCCCCGAAGCCACCCTCCTCACCCTCCTCCCCCGCCGCCCCACCCCCAAGCAGCCGTACGCGCCAACCCCCAAAGTCCGCTAGACTCAGCGAAGCACAAGCAACCGCCTGTGCTCCGGGGTGTAGCGCAGCTTGGCAGCGCGCTTCGTTCGGGACGAAGAGGCCGTGGGTTCAAATCCCGCCACCCCGACCCAATTGAAGGGCCGTTTCTCGCTAGGACGAGAAGCGGCCTTTTCGCTGTTTGGGCCGTCGGCTTCGACGGGTGCAGGCCAGGAGTACGAGGCCTGGGTTCGAGCTGAGGTTCATGGCCTCGAACGAACAGTGCGAAACGGCTTCCCAGGCGGTGCTCGGCGACCTGGTTGCTCATTGATTACTTGATTACACGCATGACAGGATGCCTGAGAGCCTACAACCACGTCGTCTCGCGAGCTGGAGTGATCACTTGTGATCGTGGAGTATGTCCGCTATCGCATCCCGGGCGAGCGTGGCGAGGATTTCGAGGCGGCTTGTCGCAAGGCTGCCGGCTGTCTGGCACGTGCTCCGCAGTGTGTCGACTACGAGTTGGCCCGCGGCGCCGAACAGGCCGGGTCCTACATTCTGCGGATCACGTGGACGTCGGCGAAGGATCACCTGGAGGGGTTTCGGCGCAGCGAGCTGTTCAAGGAGTTCTTCGCGGCGATCGGTCCGTTCGTGCGTGACATCGAAGAGATGAGTCACTACGAGCGCACAGCGGTGCGCGGTGCGGGGGGTTCGGTTCCTTCGCTGTACGACTGGGTCGGCGGCACCGAGGCGCTCGAGAGGCTCACGGAGAGGTTCTACGAGCTCGTCGCGGGAGATGACCTGATCGGGCCCCTGTTCAGCGGCATGGATCCTGATCACCCGCGCTATGTGGCGATGTGGCTGGGAGAGGTCCTGGGAGGGTCGCCGCGGTACACCGACGAGCGGGGCGGTTACGCGCACATGCTTTCGATGCACCTCGGCAGGGCCATCACAGAACCCATGCGGCGGCGGTGGGTGGGTCTGCTGATGGACGCGGCGGACGATGTCGGGCTGCCCGCCGACCCCGAGTTCCGTGCCGCGTTCACGGGCTACATCGAGTGGGGGACGCGTTTGGCTTTGGCGAATTCACAGCCGGACGCGGAGCCCATGGGGGAGGCTCCTGTGCCGCGCTGGGGTTGGGGTGTGGCCCCTCCCTTCAGCGGCTGAGCACGACGTCCATGCCGGCGGTCAGCCGCTCGACGGCCGTTCCTCGCGTGCGCGAGGGGCGGCCGTTTCGCTGCGGGGGGGCAGGGTCAGCGGGTCCACTCGGGGTCGCGGCCGAGGTAGCGCAGGAGGGTGGCGGTGGCGTCGTCGGTCGGGTGGGGGGTGAGGGCGGGGGCGTAGGCGAAGCCGCGGAGGGGGTCGGCGAGGGTGCGGGCTGTCGGGAGCAGGTGTTCGGAGAGGTCGGTGGTCAGGGGGGAGGGGTGGCCGGTGGCGACCGCTATGTCCCAGGCGTGTACGGCGGCGTCGAGGGCGGCGGCGCCGACGGCGATCTCGGCGGGCAGTTCGCCCTGGGGCAGGGGGGTCGGGACGGCGGACGCGTCGGGGGGCACGGTGGCGAAGGCCTGCGCTGAGGCGGTCAGGGCGCTCTCGAGCAGGTCCCTGGGGTCGGCGGGGGCTTGCGCCGTCGGGTCGAACGGGTTCTCCTCGGGGCCGCCGGTGCCGGTGATCGTGGCGGCGTAGGCGCGCTGGTCGCCTGCGGCGTGGCGCAGGACCTGCGCGACGTTCCACTGCTCGCACGGGGTCTTGGCGGACCAGTCGGCGTCGGTGATCTCGGCGACGGACGTGCGCAGGGCGTTGTGGGCCTGCTCCAGCAGCGACCAGGACGTGACGGACATGAGAGCCTCCGGGTTAGAGCGGAACGGATCGTTCTGTTCAAACTATATCGGAACAGAGCCTTCCGTTCAAGCTATGATGGGGAACATGGAGCCCAGGACAGCGTCCATGAGAGGACGTCAGGCCGAGGCCGCGCGTAACGACCGGACGATCCTCGACGCGGCCCGAGCGGTGTTCATCGCCGACCCCAAGGCACCGATCTCGGCGGTGGCGCAGGAGGCGGGTGTGGGTGTCGGCGCACTGTACCGGCGCTACACCGGCAAGGAGGAACTGCTGCGCACCCTGTGCGAGGACGGTCTGCGCCGGTTCACGGCCATCGCCGAATCCGCGCTGGCGAGGCACGGTGAGCCCTGGGAGGCTTTCGCCACGTTCTTGCGTGAGGTCATCGACTCGGACGTGCACTCGCTGACCGTGCACCTGGCCGGCACGTTCACCCCCACGCCGCAGATGCACGACCTGGCCGCGCACTCGGGGTCGCTCGCCGCGCGCGTCGTGCGCCACGCCAAGGACGCCGGCGCGCTGCGGCCGGACGTGGAGGCCGAGGACCTGACGATGATCTTCGATCAGATCACCGCCATCCGTGCCGGCGACGCCGGTCGCACCGCCGAGCTGCGGCACCGCTACCTGACCCTGCTGCTGGACGGCCTGCGCGCCGGCGCGCAGGTCACCGCGCTCCCCGCCTCCCCGCCGACCGGCGAGGAGCTCGGCCGGCGCTGGCGGCAGACCGAGTCACCCCGCTCCCCGCAGCCCCCGCCGCGCCGCTGACCGGCGCTGCGGGCCGCTTCCGTGCCGGACCCCGCCGTCATGGTCCGGGTCAGGCGAGGCTGAACCTCTCGGCGTGGATCTGGGAACGGGGCACCTCCAGGGCACGGAGGCTTCTCAGTACGGCCGAGGTCATGGCCGGGGGCCCGCAGACGTAGACGTCCCGGTCGCGGATGTCGGGGACGAGGCCGATGAGGCCGGCCGGGGCGAACGGTGTGTTGGGTGGGGAGCCGGCGCCGGTGCGTCCGGTCAGGACGTGGAGCCGGGCGCCTCGGGCCTGTGCCAGCGTGCGCAACTCCGAGAGGAGGACGGCGTCCTCGAGGGTGTGGACGCGGTAGAGCACGACGACCGAGCCTGCCGATTCCTCCAGCAGCGCCCGGACGGGGGTGACGCCGACGCCGCCCGCGATGAGAAGCGTGGCGTCCTTGACCTGGTGAAGGGTGGTGAAGGCGCCGTACGGGCCCTCGGCGAAGACCGGGCTCCCGACGGGGAGGTGGCGCAGGCCGGCACTGGTGTCGCCGACGGCCTTCGCGGTCAGGCGCAGCGAACGGCCGTCGGGTGCGGCCGACAGGGAGAAGGGGTTCGCGTGCGTCCAGTGGTTGTGGCCGGGGAAGCGCCAGATGAAGAACTGACCGGCCCGGGCAGGCAGGCGGTCGAGGTGGCGGCCGGTGACGTGGACCGATACGACGTCGCCCGATTCCGGCACGACGGCGGCCACGCGGAACCGGTGGTAGGCGTTGCGCCGCAGCGGCACGATGACCCGGCCGGCGATCAGGGCGGTGACGACGAGTGCCCACAACGTCCACCAGTAGGCGGTCGACAGGGCGGAGGAGGTGAAGGTGGTGCCTTCCAGGAACTGGTGCACCAGGCCGAGCAGGAGGGCGAGGTACATCAGCATGTGGAGCGCGTGCCAGGTCTCGTACCGCAGCCGGCGCCGGATGTAGCGCACCGACACGGTGGCCATCGCGATGATGACGGCGGCGGCGCACATGCCGAGCAGCGAGGCGGGCACGGCGGCGAGGCTCAGGAACGTCCGCGCCATCGGCCGTCCGTCGAGGGTCGCGTACCCGGCGACGACGAAGGTCGCGTGCAGCACGACCGTCCAGAGCAGCGAGAAGCCGACCCAGCGATGCCAGGAGGTGAGCCGGTCCATGCCGATCCGCCGGTCCAGCCACGGCAGGCGCGCCACCAGGGTCAGTTGCAGCATCATGATCAAGGCGACGTGCAGCCCGAAGAACTTGGCGACGGACAACAACGAGTTCTTCCCGCCCCCTGACGTGAGGAACAGCACCTCCACGATCAGGAGGTTCACCACCACGACGGCCGCCAGCACCGACCGCGCCACCGTGCCGGGTGGTACGACCGCGCGTCCCGGCCGGCGCTCGACAGCAGCCGTCATCCGAACCTCCAGCCACTATCGAATAATGGTCACGCCACGGTGATCGTCTTGTCCGCGTGGCGGGCCGTTTGTGGTGGTTCATCCTTGCGTAGTCAAGACGTCAATCGCAGCGAAACGCGCCTTGTAGAGCGAGAATGCCGTCATGCGGATGAAGTGGCCGGCGGGGCCGTTCGGGATGGTGCTGTTCGTGACGGTGGCGGGGTGCGGCGGGCCGGCGGCCGTGCGGGCGACTCCCGGTTCTCCGGCGCCCGCGACGGCCGCGGCGCCGGCGACTCCCGCGTCACCGACCCCCACGGAGGACGACGCGCGCGAGCCGCGCAGGAGCGACATCTCCTGGAACGGCGGCGGGGATCCGTTCAACGCGCTGGTCGTGCTGAAGGACGGGCGGCGGGTGGCCATGCACTACCGGCGGGGCGAAGGGCTGTACGAGCAGCACTCCGATTCACAGGCCGAGGGGTGGACGAGGCCGAGGCTGATCTACGGCACGAAGACCGAGGCGTGTCAGGGGGTCCATCTGCGGGCGTTCGGGGGGACCGTCACGGCCATCGCGGACTTCGGCCGCTACTGCGCGGACGGCGAGCCGCCCATGGAGTCGATCGCCGCTGTGGGGGTGGGCGACCTGAGCAGGTGGGACCACCATCTGACGAGGAGCTTCGACGGCTGGGGGCGGGTCTCGTCCAGTGACGGCGGGAAGACGGTCACCTTCCGGCGGAACTCGTTCACGTTGCGGTGGAGCAGGGACGGCGGGTTCTCTGAGTGAATGCCCGCCGCGGGTCAGGGGACGGCGGCCGACATACTGGTGCCGGGCCATCGGCCATACCGAGTCAGCACATTCCCCGGTCAGGAGAGACCAGATGTCCACCCCCTTCCCCGGCGGCCCCGCCGGTCCGCATGAGTTGTCCGATGTGCCGGTGTCGGCGCGGGTGGAGCGCTGGCTCGAACTGACCGGGCGTGACCTGCACGTGCAGGCGATCGAGACGTTGAAAGCGCGGGGCGACTACGACCCCGGGCGGTACGGCGACGCCGGCGGGTACCCGCCGCTGACCGTGGACGAGTATGTCGAGTTGCTGGCGCTCGGGGAGTCCATCGCGCGGAGTGTACGCAACCCCGGCCACGTCGACCGGGCGCTGCAGGCGGGGGTGACCTGGCGGCAGGTGGCCGCGGCGACCGGGCGGGACGAGCGGGACGTGCGCCGGGAGTACCAGGAGTGGGCGGACGATCGCTACGACCTGCATCGGAACCACCCGGACGCGGGCGGCGGCATGACCGGCGAGCAGCATGCGCGGGCGAGTGCCCGCGCGACGTCGCCGTGAACGGCTGAGGCGCCGCCCGGGGGCGGGCGGCTCCGGTGCAGGAAATTTCACGTGTCCCGCCGGGCGAGGCGGGCACGGCGGCGCGGGGTCTCGCTGCCGGATTCCCGATGAGTGCGGCCGGCCGGGAGTTCGTGCTCCCGGCCGGCCTTGGCATGTCAGCTTCCGTAGACCTCGAAGGTGAACAGCGAATAGCCGTACGGGGTGGCTCTGGTCGTGCCGTAGATGCGGACGTAGCGGGTGGAGGCGCTCAGGCCGGTGTTGTTGTCCTCACCGCCGTTTCCGCCGGTGACGGACCGGGCCGTGCTCCACGTGGAACCGTTGGGGGAGGTCTGGATCTGGTAGGCCGTGGCGTACGCGGCCTCCCAGACCAGGCGCACCCGGTTCACGGTGTAGGTGGCGCCGAGGTCCACCTGGATCCATTGCGGGTCGGAGAAGGCGCTCGACCAGCGGGTCGTCGTCGAGGCGTCCACCGCGTTGGAGGCGGGGTAGGCGCCCGATTCGGTGCTGGAGGCCGTGGCGGGCTTGTTCAGGGCCAGGTTCGTGGACGGTTGCTGGGTGGTGACGAACTCGAACTCGTCGACGTCGAACAGGCCGGTTCCCGTGCCGGTGAAGGTGAGGAACACGGTGGCGTTGCCGGCCGGGACGTTGCTGAGCGGCGCCGTCACGTTGGCGAACGTGTCCCAGCTTCCGGTGTTCGGCACGTTGACGGTGCCGAGCACGGGGCCGGTCTGCGAGCCGGTGCGGACCTGGATCTGGCCGCCCGGCCCGCCGGAGACGACCCGCGCCCGCAGCGAGGTGGCGCCGCCGACGTTGACGTTGGTGTAGCCGGCCCAGTCGCCGGGGTCGATGTAGCCGAGGGTCTGGCCGCCGTTGGCACCGGCCTTGGTGAACGCCTGCGCGCCGTTGACGGAGCTGAACGACTCGGCCTGGACGAGGCCGGCGCCGGGCTGCGTGCCGAGCTCCTTGATGCGGACGTTGCGGAACGCGGCCTGGTCGGCGGTGCCGTGGTTCTGCAGTCCGATGTAGCCGTCCAGGTTGCGGGCCGGGTCGGTGTTGGTGAAGTCGTTGATCAGCGAGCCGTTGAGGTAGACACGGATGCGCTGGCCCTCCACCAGGATCTCGTAGGTGTTCCACTCGCCTGGCGGGTTGAGCGCGGCGTCACGCGCGGCGATGTCGGCCGACTTGAACGAGTAGATCGAGCCCGTGGTGCGGTCGGCGGTGTCGCTGGCGTCGATCTGGACCTCGTAACCCTGGTTGATCGCGACGTTGGGGTCGGTGCCGGGGTTGGGGAAGCCGACGAAGATGCCGGAGTTGCTGTCCCCGGTGAGCTTCCAGTCCGCCTTCAGCGAGTACCCGCCTGTGTACTGCTTGGTGCTGTACCAGTACAGGCCCATGCCGCCGGTGGAGTTCAGCGTGGCGTCGGTGCTGGTGAAGCCACCCGGGCCGGCCTGCGACCAGCCGGTGGTGGAGCCGTTGTAGAGCGTGGTGTAGCCGCTCTCGGGACGGCAGTCGGCCTTGGCGCGCTTGGCCGCGTACCGGATGCCCCCGAGGAGCTGGCTGCGGAAGGCGGCCTCGGAGTAGGAGGACTGGGTGTGGCCGAACCCGGTGTAGAACGACCGCCCGCTGTCGATCGTCTTGCACCAGGTGATCGGGTGGTCGCCGCCCATCGAGCCGCCGGAGTAGGTCGACTCGTCGAGCGTCGCGAGCACCCTGGCCGTGGAGCGCGGGTTGGTCTGGTAGTTGTACAGCTCGTCGGTGCGGGTCCAGGTCTGCCCGAGGTGCGCCGTCGCCGGGTGGGCCCGGTTCTCGGTCCTCGACGTGACCTGCTGGATCGCGGGGTGGCTGGCGAAGTAGGCGCCGACGAGCTGGCCGTAGAAGGGCCAGGCGTACTCGGTGTCGGCGGCGGCGTGCACGCCGACGTAGCCGCCACCGCCGCGGATGTAGGACTCGAACGCGGTCTGCTGGGTCGCGTTGAGCACGTCACCGGTGGTGCTGAGGAAGACCACGGCCTCGTACTGCGCGAGGTTGGCCGTGGTGAACGCGGCGGCGTCCTCGGTCGCGGTGACGGTGAAGCTGTTGGCCGCGCCGAGTTGCTGGATCGTCTGGATGCCGACGGGGATCGAGTCGTGACGGAACCCGGCGGTCTTGGAGAACACGAGGACGTCGTAGGGAGCGTCGGCGGCCTGGGCCGCGGACGCCTGGAGCATGGGGACGGTGAGGGCGATGACGGCGCCCACGCCCGCCAGGAGTCTGCGCATGGAACCTCTCCGGTTACGGCAGCACTGGGGGGTGCTGTGGGGGCGGGCGTCCGTGCGGGCACGGGCGCCCACCGTAGCGAGGGTCAGGACACGGTCCACTTCTGGTTGGCGGCCGCGGTGCACGTCCACTGCTGCACGGGCGTGCTGTCCGCGGTGTTGCTCCCTGTCACTTCAAGACACTTTCCGGAGTTCGCGTTGCGAATCGTGCCGTCGGCGTTGACCGTCCAGTTCTGGGCGCCCGTGCCGTTGCACGTGTAGATCTGGACCTTGGCGCCGTCGGCGGCGCTGGCGCCGGAGACGTCCAGGCACTTGCCGAGGGCCCGGAACGTCTGGCCGGTGCGGGTCCAGTTCTGGGCGGCCGTGCCGTTGCAGGTGTAGATCTGGACCTGGGTGCCGTCGGCGGCGGACGCGCCCCGCACGTCCAGGCACTTGCCGCCGAGCCCCTTGATCGTCCCGGGGGTGGAAGAGGTCGGGGTGGGGGTGGGTGTCGGCGTGGTGCCCGTGGTGAACGTGAAGCTGTCCAGGTCGAACAGCGCGCCCGTTCCCGTGCCGGCGAAGGTGATGTACAGCGAGGTGCTGGAGGCGGCCGCGCCGTTGACCGTGCCGGTGACGTTGGTGAACGTCTCCCACGAGCCGGTGGGTGTCACCGTCGCGGAGCCGAGCACCGTGCCCGTCGGCGAGCCGGTGCGGATCTGCACCGTGCCGCCCGAGCCGGCCGAGGAGACCCGTGCGGTGAACGACGTCACGTTGTTGATCCGGTAGGGGTCGAACTGGATCCAGTCGCCGTTGTTGATCTCACCGACGGTCCTGCCGCCCTCGGCCGTCGTCTTGCTGAAGAGCCCGACGCCGGAGGAGGTGCGGTAGTGCTCGGCCTGGCGCTTCTTGAGCTGCAGGAGGTGCTGCGACCTGCCGACCAGGCCGCCGTTGTCGGTGTAGCTCGCGTCGAAGACCGGGAAGAGGTTCGCCGCGTCGTCGTGCTCGCCGTCCGGCGGGATCGTGATCGTGCCCGAGCAGCCGTTCTGCGACGTGATGTGGTGCGCGTGCTGGTCGTGGCCGATCACGTACGACATGGTGACGCGCGAGCAGGCGATCGTGCCGTCCTCAGGGTCGGTGACGGTCACGCTCCACGGCACGCTGTCGCCGAACGAGACGAGCTGCCCCGCCGGCGGCGAGTTGATCGTCACCGTCGGCACCGTGTTGCCGACCGTGATGGTGACGTTCGCGGTGCCCACGCCGCCCCTGTTGTCGCGCACGGTCAGGACCGCGGTGTAGTTGCCGTTGGCGGAGTACGTCTTCGTCGGGTTGGCGGCCGTCGACGTGGTGCCGTCGCCGAAGGCCCACGAGTACGTGATGGGGTCGCCGTCGGGGTCGTTGGAGCCCGCCGACGAGAAGGTCACCGCGAGCGGCGCCGCGCCCGACGTCCTGTTGGCGGCCGCGACGGCGATCGGGGCGCGGTTCCCGCCGCCCACGTAGTCGTAGCGGTACAGCGCCGAGTTGGCGTCGCCGTTGAAGTAACCGGTGCCGTAGTCGAGCACGTACAGCGAGCCGTCGGGTCCGAAGGCCATGTCCATGACCTGCTTGCCGTTCCACGGGAACGTGTCGATCGTGCCCGGGGAGCCGTCGGTGTTGAGGTGGATCGGCTTGATCCAGCCGCGGCCGAACTCACCGGCGAAGAACATGCCGTTGAACTCCGCCGGCCACTTGCTGGTCGAGGGGTTGGCGGCGTCGTACCGGTACACCGGGCCGCCCATCGGCGACTCGCTGCCGCCGCCGAACTCCGGCGGGGAACCGGCGTCGCCGGCGTAGCGGATCCAGGCCGCCCGCGCCGCGGGCAGCGTCTGCAGACCGGTGTTGCGGAACGAGTTGTTCGTCGGGCCGCCGGCGCAGTTGTACTTCGGCCCGGTGGCGTTGGTCGCGAAGTTCCACTCGTTGTAGGTCTCGGCGGTGCTGTTGGAGCCCGTGCAGTACGGCCATCCGTAGTTGCCTGGGCTCGTGACGCGGTTGAACTCGACCTGCCCGGACGGGCCGCGGGTCGCGCTGGTGGTGCCCGCGTCGGGACCGTAGTCACCCACGTAGACGACACCGGTCGCCTTGTCGACGCTGATCCGGTACGGGTTACGGAAGCCCATCGCGTAGATCTCGGGCCGCGTGTTCGCGGTGCCCGGCGCGAAGAGGTTGCCCGCGGGGATGGAGTAGGTCCCGTTGGCGTTGACCTTGATCCGCAGGATCTTGCCGCGCAGGTCGTTGGTGTTGCCCGCGCTCCGCTGCGCGTCGTAGGCCGGGTTGCGCTCCGTGCGCTCGTCCAGCGGGGAGTAGCCGGCGGACTCGAACGGGTTGGTGTCGTCGCCGGTCGACAGGTACAGGTTGCCGGCCGCGTCGAAGTCGATGTCGCCGCCGACGTGGCAGCACATGCCGCGGTTGGCCGGCACGTCCAGGATGTTGACCTGGCTGGCCATGTTGACCGTGTAGTCGGCGTTGAGGGTGAAGCGGGACAGCCGGTTCACGCCGGTCCAGGTGGCCCAGGTGGCGGCGGTGCCGGACGCGGGCGCGTCGCCGGCGGGGGTGTTCAGGGGCGGCGCGTAGTAGAGGTAGATGTACCGGTTCGTGGCGAAGCCCGGGTCCACTCCGACGCCCTGCAGTCCTTCTTCGTCGTGTGTGTAGACGGCGAGCTTCGCGATCTGCGTCGTGTTGCCGTTGACGTCGGTACGCTTCAGCGCCCCGTCGCGGGAGGTGTGCAGGGCGGACCGGTCGGGCAGAACCGCCATCGAGATCGGCTCGCCCGTGTCGGCCACACCCTTGGCGAGGGTGACCTGCTGGAACTGGGTGGCGACGATCGGGTGTGCCTGTGCGGGCCCGGCCGTCGTGACGATCGAAGCGGTGGCGGCGGTGAGGCTCGCCGCCACGAGCAACAAGGCTGCTCCGATCGTCCGCCATCGACGTGTGGAGCGTTGTGAATCCATCGTGTCCCTTCCTGACTGAACATGCCAGGCAGGGCGCGCGCCGTCGCGCCGGAGCCATGGGGGGTGCCACGGGCGATCACGGTCGCCATCCCCGTCTCCACGCCGATTGGAAACGTGAATGAAACACTTGCTGTGATGAGCGACACAGTAAGAGCTTCAGATCGGACTGTCCATACTTTTGGTGTGATTACCAATACTTCTGCGCCGGCATCCAGAAAGGGAAAAGCGCGCCAATGCCGATGACCCCGCGACCCGTACGAGGGCGGGGTTCGCCACTGATATGGGGTTGTCGTCGATTCACTCGCTGTTTCGGTATGGCCGCCGCGGGTTTCATGAGTGACCATGAATGCACCGGGGGGGCACCCCGCTCACCCGCCTGCGGAGTCGGTACCCGCCGGGCGCCGGTACCGTCAGCGCCCGACGGCCTCCGCCGACGTGGCGAGCGGGGCCGGGCCGGCAGGGTGGTCGGCGTCCGCCCAGCCGGCCCCGCTCTCCCCCAGAACGCGGAACCGATCGGCTCCGGTCACCGGGGTCGTCCAAAGGTGCGCAGTGAATTAGTCCTCGCCGATTCACCCCGCGTTTCTGTAGGGCCGCCGCGGATCGTCATATTCGGCGTCGAATCGACGCGCCCGCGTCCGGTGGTGGAGAGACATACGGCCGGTCATGACGCCGCCTCGGCGAAGGCGAAATCGCTCGCGAGGAAACTCGCGCCCGCGACGCCGGCGCGTGCGCCGAGCTCGGAGAGCACGACCGGGAGGTTTCCGGTGGCCAGCGGCAGCGAGCGCCGGTACACCGCGCTGCGGACCTCGCCGAGCAGCACGTGCCCGAGGCCCGCCAGGCCGCCGCCGATCACGATCATCGAGGGGTTGATGAAGCTGACCAGGCCGGCGAGCACGCCGCCGAGACGGCCGCCGCCGTCCCGGATGAGGCGGGTGGCGGTGGTGTCGCCATCGGCCGCGCACTCGGCCACGTCCTTGGCGGTGACCGAACCCTGGGCGGCCAGCCGCTGCGCCAGGGCGAGCGAGGTGCCCGAGCGGCCGGCCGCGGTGGCGTCCCGCTCCAGGGCGATTCCGCTGAACAGCGCCTCAAGGCAGCCGATGTTCCCGCACGTGCAGATCGGGTCGTCCGGCTCGACCTGGATGTGGCCGATGTCGCCGGCGCAACCGTCCGGGCCCCGGTACAGCTCGCCGCCGATGAAGATGCCGCACCCGACACCGCTGCCGATCTTCACGAACAGCACGTTCTCGGCCGAGCGTGCGACGCCGGCGCACCGTTCGCCCATGGCCATGATGTTCACGTCGTTGTCCACCACCACCGGGCAGCCGTACTCCCGAGTCAGCAGCTCGCGGACCGGATAACGGTCCCAGCCCGGCATGATCGGCGGCGACACCGGCACGCCGTCACGGAAGCTCACCGGCCCGGGCACGCCGATGCCGATGCCGTTCAGGCGCTCGTACGCCCCCTCGTCCTTGAGCTTGACCAGGATCTCGCCGACCCGGCTCAGCACGGTCTTCGGGCCGGACCTGATGTCGGAGGCCTCGCTGAAGGCGGCGACCGGCTCCAGCCGGCCGTCGGTGATCTCGACGTCGATCGAGGTGACACCGAGGTCGATGCCGGCGAACCGGATGCCGGGGTGCAGCTCGACGAGGGTGGAGCGCCGTCCGCCGCGGGAGGCGGCGGGACCGGCCTCGTGGACCAGCGGAACGGCCATCAGGCGCTCCAGCTCGACGGCCACGCGCGTGCGGGGGAGTTCGAGCCGGTCGCCCAGCTCCGCCCTTGACAGCGGCCCTTCGTCGCGCAGGAGGCGGAGTATGCGGTGCTTGGGGGTCAAATCGCTGCACCTCCTGCACTTTCGCCAGATGTGCGGCTAGTTGTGATCGAACAGTAGAATGTTACGAACGGGCTGTCTAGATGTTACGGCAAGGCAGTCTTAACTTTTGTCTTATCTAGGCGAAAGTTGAAATTTGTCCGGTTTCGCCGACAACGCGTCGTATGACGGGTCCGCCGGCGCCAGCGGGCCGCGACCGCAGCCGTCGCCTCACCCGCATCTCCGCTGCCAGGCCGCAGGCATGACCGCTCCCGTGGGCCTGACCGGCACTTTTGATCATCGCGGCGAAACGGGACCGGCTCACGCGGGCCCGACCGCGGCGCCCGGCGGGCCGGGGAGGGTCCAGTAGCATGGGCGTCTACCTGGGGAGACAGCGTGGCGAGCACACGGGCGGCAGGGATCTACGTCCGACCTCGTTACTTCCCACTTTTCGTGATTTCAACAAAATGACGGCGAAAATAGTCAGAAGCTCTTCCCAGGGCGTCCAGGGCACGGTACGGTCCACGCCAAACGGCTTAACCGATCAAGCGCCGCATCGAGGGAGTGGTGGGTGAAGAGCAACCGGCCGGAGACCCCGCATCAAGCGGCCCTGCTGCGCCTGTTGCAGGAGGGGCCACGCTCGCGGGCCGCGCTGGCGGACATCACCGCCGAGCCCGTCACCGCGGTCTCCCCCGTGCTGCCGCCCGGGGCCGCGTACCCCTATCCCTGGCGGAAAGCCCCCTGGCGGATGTCCCGGTCCAAGCTCAACGCCGAGCTGGACCGGCTCGTGGAGCTCGGGCTGGTCGAGACCGACGGGCTGGCGGCCTCACGTGGCGGGCGCCGTTCGGGCCGGGTACGCCTGGCGCGCGACATCCGTTTCGCCGGGATCGACATCGGGGCCACCTCGGTGGACATCGCGGTGACCGACGGCGAACTCACCGTGCTCGGGCACATCAGCGAGCCGTGCGACATCAAACGCGGCCCGGCCCACGTGCTGGACCGTGTGCTCACCCTCACCGGCAAGCTGCGCGAGCAAGGGCTGTTCACCCAGCTCCACGGCGCCGGGATCGGTGTGCCAGGCCCGGTCAGTTTCGCCGAGGGCGTCCCCGTCGTGCCGCCGATCATGCCGGGCTGGGACCGCTACCCGTTGCGGGAGATGATCAGCCAGGAACTGAGCTGCCCCGCCATGCTCGACAACGACGTCAACATCATGGCCCTCGGCGAGCTGCACGCCGGCCTCGCCCGGCAGGTCGACGACTTCCTGCTCGTCAAGATCGGCACCGGCATCGGCTGCGGCATCGTGGTCGACGGCAAGATCTACCGCGGCGTCTCCGGCAGCGCAGGGGACATCGGCCACATCCGCGTCGACGAGCTCGGCCCGCAGTGCGCCTGCGGCAACACCGGCTGCTTGGAGGCCTACTTCGGCGGCGCCGCCCTCGCCGCCCAGGCTCACATCGCGGCACGCTCCGGCGCCTCGCCCTACCTGGCCGAACGACTGGTGGCCACCGGCACGCTCACCGCCGAGGACGTCGCCGCGGCGGCCACGCAGGGCGACGCGGCCGCCGTCCAGCTCATCCGCGACGGCGGGCGCCGCGTCGGCCAGGTCCTCGCGGGCCTGGTCAGCTTCTTCAACCCCGGGCTCGTGATCATCGCGGGCGGGGTGGCCCGGCTGGGCCACGTGCTCCTGGCGGAGATCAGGAGCGTCGTCTACCGCCGGTCACTGCCCCTGGCGACCGGCAACCTGCCCATCGTGCTCTCGGAACTGGAGGACACCGCCGGCATCGTGGGGGCGGCCCGCCTGATCAGCGACCACGTCTACTCCACCTGAAACGCGGTGAACAACGCCGAGATCCCCCCGGCGAATGATCACATGAGGTCGCGGACCCGGGGGATGACGTCGGTGCCGTAGAGCTCGATGTTGGTCATGAGGGCCTTGTGGGACAGGCCGCCCATGGCGTACTTCAGGTCGAACCGGGTGGCCCCCAGCAGCTTGAGGTTGGTGACGATCTTCCGCGCGACGGTCTCCGGGGAACCGACGTACAGGGCGCCGTGCGGGCCGGTCTCGCGGAGGAAGGACTCCTTGGTCGGCATGGCGAAGCCGCGGGCCTTGCCGACGCGGCCGAAGACGTCCAGGTAGTGCGGCCAGAACTCCTCGAGCGCCTGCTCGTCGGTGGCGGCCACGTGGCCGGGCGAGTGCACGCCGACCGGCAGGGCGGGACGGCCGAACTTCTCCAGGGCCCGCTGGAAGAGCTCAGAGAACGGGGCGAACCGGGCGGGCGGGCCGCCGATGATGGCGAGCATCAGCGAGAAGCCGTGCCGGGCGGCGCGGATGACCGACTGGGGGCTGCCGCCGACACCGATCCACGCCGGGAACGGCGGGCCCTCGACGTGCGGCACCACGTCCTGGTCGGTGAGTGCGGCGCGGGTCGTGCCGCGCCACGTGACGGGGCCGCCCTTGAGCAGCTCGGCGAACAGGTGGGACTTCTCCTCGAAGAGGGTCTCGTAGTCGGCGAGGTCGTACCCGAACAGGGGGAAGGAGTCGATGCTGGAGCCGCGGCCGAGGATGACCTCCGCGCGACCGGAGGAGATGGCGTTCAGGGTGGAGTACCGCTGGAACACGCGCACCGGGTCGTCCGAGCTGAGCACCGTCACCGCGGAACCGAGCCGGATGCGGGTGGTGCGGGCGGCGATGGCGCCGAGCACGACGTCGGCGGCCGACAACGGGAAGTCGCCGGTGTGGTGCTCGCCGATGCCGAAGTAGTCCACCCCGACCTGGTCGGCGAGCACGCCCTCCTCCACGAGGTTCCTGATGGTCTGGGCGTGGGAGAGGGGCCGGCCGTCCTCGTCGTCGGTGACGTCGCCGAAGGTGTCGAGGCCGAGCACGAGAGGGAACGTGGTCATGATGTCCGGCTTTCTGATGTGTAGGGTTCAGGCAGCTTCCGCGCCAAGCGCGCGTTCGAACTGGCCCCGGCTCAGCGAGACGCCGAAGACGGGCCCGCCGGGTTGGAGACGGCGGCCTTCCCGCAGGCCGTCCAGCCGTACGGCGTCGTAACCGATGCGCTCGACGACGTCCGCCACGACGGCAACGGCACCCGGGTCGTCACCCGCGACGCCGAGGGCGCGGCGGTCCGGGGCGCCGGCGGGGCGGAGCTCCTCTTCCAGCTCGTGATAGCCGATGTGGTTGAGGGTCTTGACGACCATCGAGCGGGCCAGCCGGCGCTGGACGATCTCGCTGCTGCCGTACCGGGGGTCGTCGAACAGCTCCTGCACGCCGTCGATCGGAGGCCAGTAGTTCATGGCGTCGATGACGATCTTGCCCGCCACCAGGCCGGGATCGAACGCCGCGAACCTGTGCAGCGGTATCGACAACACCACGACACCGGCGTCCCGCACGGCGTCGGCCGCCCACCGCGGCTCGGCCCCCGGCACGAGCACGCTCGTGATGAGCGCGATCTTCTCGGGGTCCCCGGAGGCCGCCACGGACACGGGGTACCCGGCGGCGATCGCGACCCGCGCGATCGCCGGCCCGGCATGCCCCGCGCCGAGCACGGCGATCCGCGGCGTCATCGACGCCTCCCCCGGTCCTGCCCCCTCGCTCACCGGCACCATCACCTTGCACCCCCATGTACTTGACGCGTCAAGCATAGCCCATATGCTTGACACGTCAAATATTGACAGCCGCAAGGAGTTGGCGACGGGGCTCATGTCTGTTTTGTGGCGTATTGCACGCTCAGCGCCGAGTGTGCATTCGTACGCAGAACAGCCCCTGGCCCGCTCCTAACGTAAGCGTCGTCCGGAACGAGCACCCGCTCTCCCGGACATCGGAAGCCAACGACGTCCCCCACGGGACCTCCCCATAGGAGCACCACAATGGGCAAGATCCGCACCGTTCTCACCGGTACCGTCCTCGCCGGAGCCCTCGCCGGAGCCCTCGCCGCCACCCCCGCCCAGGCCGCCGCCACCACGACCGCCGCCACCGCCAAGGCCGCGTTCGACCGCCACGGCTTCGGGCCCGTCTGGTCCGGCTACGGCCGCCACGAGAGCCGCGGCGACCGGTCGTACTTCAAGGGCTACTGGTACTCCAAGAACGGCTACTACTACTTCGACGGCAACCTGTTCGACCGCGACCGTGACCGCGAGTACTCCTACGTCTCCTTCCAGTGGCACGACAACCGCGGCTGGCACGAGAAGACCTACCGCGGCGACCGCTTCGGCTCCTCACACTTCTTCGGCAAGTTCCGCAAGGGCAGCTTCGACAAGTTCCGCATCCGGGTCGGTGAGGGCACCCGCGGCCACTACGACTGGGGCACGTACCGCTACTTCTTCTGAGAGGGCCGCCGGGGTCATCCCCGGTTGGCGGCGTTCCACTGAAGGTCCATGAGTTCGTTCCGGACCTCCGGTGTGAGGTCGTACGTGCGGCAGAGCGCGTCGAGTTCGCGTGCGTCGGGCAAGGCGGAGCCACTCTCGAACCTGGTGATCCTCGACCGCGGGACACCTGATCGTGCCGCCGCGTCCTCCAGTGACACCCCCGCGCTCCGCCGCACCTCACGCAAGGACGTCGCCAGCCGGGGGTCCACTCCCGCGCGATACGTGGGAGGTGCGGCGGTTCGCTGGGCGGAGAGCGCCGGTTGCGGGTCCGGGGAGTTCGGCCACAGGAAGATCAGGCCGACGATGATCAGCACCACCAGGGCGGCTCCGCCCGCTCCGACCATGGCCGCGGGCGACGGCGTTCCCCGGAAATGCTCCCGGACCCTGGTCACACTGCCGTCGCTCAGCCTGCGCACGTGGGATCGAACTCTGACCCTGGGCATGCCTGGACCGTACGAATCCACGCCTCCCCGGCCCAGTTCCAGCGCGGAGACTTTCTCCTGTCCGCGCAGTGATGAAAAGGGCCCCGCACCCGTGGTTCGCGCGGTACCCCCGGGCCGGGTGGCGCCGGGGGTTCACCAGGTGGGGATCAGCTCACGATGCTGATGCCGGGCATGGGGCAGAGCATTTCCCGTTGGGCGGCGAAGTGTTTCTCCGCGCTCCATTTCGTGGTCTCGCCCGGGGGGACGGTGACGCGGGTCTG
The DNA here is from genome assembly GCF_039871875.1 of Sphaerisporangium sp. B11E5. Classification (NCBI taxonomy): domain Bacteria; kingdom Bacillati; phylum Actinomycetota; class Actinomycetes; order Streptosporangiales; family Streptosporangiaceae; genus Sphaerisporangium; species Sphaerisporangium sp. B11E5. Next base: position 41,908 of record NZ_JBDPMD010000064.1, read on the forward strand.
GGCGTAGTCGAGGGTGGTCGCCTTGGTGGTGGTGAAGTGGACGATGATCTTGTAGGTGATCTCTTTTCTGCCGGGGTTCTTCGCGGTGCCCTGGGCGGACCAGCCGCCGGGGATGGCGGCGCACTTGGTCTGGGTGATGTTGTCGCGGATGTCGGGGTCATTGGCGATCTTCGTGGGGACCGGGTGGTCCGGGGCGGGGGCCGCGACCGAGGGGCGGGCGGGCGCCTTCTCCGGGGCTTCATTGCCGGACGAGCAGCCGGCGACCACCGTTGAGGTGAGCACGGCTACTGTCGCGGCATTCACCAGGGTGGATGCGGCATGTTTCCTGTTCACTCGACGACTCCCGCGATATCAATGGTGGATACGGTGATCATATGGCTACTCTGAGTAGCCGACCTTGGTCACCGTCCATCGATTACCTCGGCTTGGCCGATGTTCTCCTCGCAACAGGCCCCGGCCGGTGTGGACCGTCGCGGTCGAGGCGTTCGAGACGGTGGTACCGCCCGACCGCAGGACGCCCCACGCCCGTGCCGTGTTCACGATCGAGCCCGTCCAGAGGTCGGCCCACGTCACCGTGTACCTGGCCGTGCACACGACCGACGCCTGGGGAGCCAGGGTTCTCGTCGGGCAGGTGACCGCCGGGCGCCGGCCCTTGCCGGTGAATGTCCTGTCGGCCACGTGGACCTTGTTCAGGGTGACGTTGCCGGTGTTGGTGAGCAGGTACCGGTAGGTGACCTGTTTGCCGGGCCACCGGACCTTGTTCGGCGTCGCGGTCTTCAGCAGCCACAACGACGCGGTCAGCGTGGCCGCGACCGTCGCGGTGGAGTCGTTCGACCTGACGGCCGCACCCGACGGCGCGGTGCCCGACGCGGCCGCCATGTTCGAGACCCCGCCGGCGTCCACGTCCGCCTGCGTCACCACGTAGGTCGCCGTGCACGCGGTGGACGCCCGGGGCGCCAGGGTGGTCGCCGGGCACGTGACGGCCGGGCGGGGCCCGGCACCCGTGAAGAAGACGTCGGCCACGCGCACGTCGCGCACGGTGACGTTCCCCGCGTTGGTGACCAAGTGCCGGTACGTGATGCTCTGCCCGGCCGCGGTGACGAGGACCGGGGTCGCGGTCTTCGCCAGCGTCAGCAGCGGCGTGCCCGCGGTCGCGACCGTCGCGGTGGAGGCGTTGGAGCTGACGGTCGCCCCCGACGGCGCGCTCCCGGCCGCGGTCGCGGTGTTCGCGACGGAACCGGCGTCGAGGTCCGCCTGCGTCACCACGTAGGTCGCCGTGCAGGTAATGGACTCCTGCGCCGCCAGGGTCGTCACCGGGCAGGTGATCGACGGGGCGGTTCCGGTGCCGGTGAACGAGGTGTCGGCCACGGTCAGGCCGCGGAGGCTGCTCTCCCCGGTGTTGGTCAGCAGGTAGGAGTACGTGATCCGCTGCCCGGCCTCCGTCACCGTGTCGGGGGACACCGTCTTGCGCAGGGTCAGCCCCACGACGGGCGGGGCGATGACCACCGCGATCGACGTGTTGGAGGTGACGAGCAGGCCCGTCACGGCCGTGGCGGAGGCGGCGGCCATGTTGCCGATCGTTCCCGCGTCGATGTCCGCCTGGGTCACCACGTAGGTGCCCGTACAGGTCGTGGACTCCTGCGGCGCCAGTGCCGGCACCGGGCAGGTGACCACCGGGGGCGAGCCCGAGCCGGTGAACGAGATGTCGGTGACGCTCACGGTGCTCACGGTGACGTTCCCGGTGTTGGTCAGCAGGTAGGAGTAGGTGAGCCTGTCCCCGGGCGCCGTCACCTCGGCCGGGGTCACCGTCTTCAGCAGCGACAAGCCAGGCGCCGGGTCGATCGCCACCGTCGCGGTGGACGGGGCGGACGTCACGGCGGGGCCGCCGGGCGGCGTGCCCGACGCGGTCGCGGTGTTGACGATCGAGCCGGCGTCGGCGTCGGCCTGCGTCACGACGTAGGCGCCTGTGCAGGTGATCGCCTGCTGAGGCTCCAGTGTCGTCACCGGGCAGGTGAACACCGGCGGCGTTCCTGTGCCGGAGAACGCGGTGTCCGCCGCGCTCACGCCGGTGAGGGTGACGTTCCCGGTGTTGATGACGTCGAGCCGGTAGGTGATCGTCTGACCGGCCGCCGACGCCGCGCTCGGCACCGCCGCCTTCAGCACCGCCAGGTTCGCGATCACCGTGGACGCCGCCGTGTTGGTCGACGGGGCGGACGTCACCGCGGGGCCCGCCGGCGGGGTGCCGGACGCCGTCGCGGTGTTCACGAGCGCGCCGCTGTTGACGTCCGCCTGGGTCACCACGTACGTGCCGGTGCAGGTCGTGGAGGCCTGCGGGGCCAGCGTCGTCACCGGACAGGCGATCACCGGCGGTGTGCCCGTGCCCGAGAAGGAGGTGTCGGTGGCGGTGACGCCGGTCAGGGTCGCGTTGCCGGTGTTGACCACGAGGTAGGAGTAGGTGATGGTCTCGCCGGCGGCCGTCAGGGTGCCCGGGTCGGCCGTCTTCAGCAGCGACAGGCTCGGCGCCGGCTCGATCGCCACCGTGTTGGTGGACGCCGCGGACGACACCGCAGGACCCGACGGCGGCGTACCCGACGCCACCGCCGTGTTGACGACCGAACCGGCGTCCACGTCCGCCTGGGTCACCACGTAGGTGCCGGTGCAGGTCGTGGACTCCTGCGGCTGAAGGGTCGTCACCGGGCACGAGACCACCGGAGGGGTCCCCGTGCCGGAGAACGCGGTGTCCGTCGCGGTGACGCCGGTCAGGGTCGCGTTGCCGGTGTTGACCACCAGGTAGGAGTAGGTGACGGTACGGCCCGCCGCCCCCACGCTGGAGGGGAATGCCGTCTTCAGCAGCGACAGGCTCGGCGCCGGCTCGATCGCCACCGTGTTGGTGGACGCCGCGGACGACACCGCAGGACCCGACGGCGGCGTGCCCGACGCCACCGCCGTGTTGACGATCGAACCGGCGTCCACGTCCGCCTGCGTCACCACGTACGTGCCGGTGCAGGTGGTGGACTCCTGGGGAGCCAGTGTCGTCACCGGGCACGAGACCACCGGAGGGGTCCCGGTACCCGAGAACGCGGTGTCCGTCGCGGTGACGCCGGTCAGGGTCGCGTTGCCGGTGTTGACCACCAGGTAGGAGTAGGTGACGGTACGGCCCGCCGCCGCCACGCTGGAGGGGAACGCCGTCTTCAGCAACGACAGGCTCGGCGCCGACTCGATCGCCACCGTGTTGGTGGACGCCGCGGACGACACCGCCGGACCCGACGGCGGCGTACCCGACGCCACCGCCGTGTTCACCACCGAACCGGCGTCCACGTCCGCCTGCGTCACCACGTACGTGCCGGTGCAGGTCGTGGACTCCTGCGGCTCAAGGGTCGTCACCGGGCACGAGACCACCGGAGGGGTCCCCGTGCCGGAGAAGGCCGTGTCCGTCGCGGTGACGCCGGTCAGCGTCGCGTTCCCGGTGTTGGTGACCGTGTACGAGTAGGTGACGGTCCGTCCGGCCGCCGTGAGGGTGGCGGGGAATGCCGTCTTCAGCAGCGACAGGCTCGGCGCCGGCTCGATCGCCACCGTGTTGGTGGACGCCGCGGACGACACCGCCGGACCCGACGGCGGGGTGCCGGACGCCACCGCGGTGTTCACGATCGAACCGGCGTCCACGTCCGCCTGCGTCGCCACGTAGGTGCCGGTGCAGATGGTGGACTGCTGCGGCTCAAGGGTCGTCACGGGGCACGAGACCACCGGAGGCGTTCCCGTCCCGGAGAAGGACGTGTCCGTGGCGGTGACAGCGGTCAACGCCACGTTGCCGGTGTTGACCACCTGGTAGGAGTAGGTGACGGTCCGGCCGGCCGCCGTGAGGGTGGCGGGGAAGGCCGTCTTCAGCAGCGACAGGCTCGGCGCCGAGGTGACCGTCGCCGTGGCGGTGGACGCGGCGGACGACACCGCCGGGCCCGACGGCGGGGTGCCGGACGCCACCGCCGTGTTCACCACCGAACCAGCGTCCACGTCCGCCTGCGTCACCACGTACGTGCCGGTACAGGTCGTGGACTCCTGCGGCTCCAGGGTCGTCACCGGGCAGGTCACCACCGGCGGCGTCCCCGTGCCGGAGAACGCGGTGTCCGCCGCGGTGACGCCGGTCAGGGTCGCGTTGCCGGTGTTGATCACCTGGTAGGAGTAGGTGAGCGTCACCCCGGCCTCCGCCACCGTGGCCGGCGCGACCGTCTTCAGCAGCGACAGGCCCGGCGCCGGCTCGATGGTCACCGTGGTGGTGGACGCGGCGGACGACACCGCAGGGCCCGACGGCGGGGTACCCGACGCCACCGCCGTGTTCACCACCGAACCGGCGTCCACATCCGCCTGCGTCACCACGTAGGTGCCGGTGCAGGTCGTGGGCTGCTGCGGGGCCAGCGTCGTCACCGGGCACGAGATCACTGGCGGCGTGCCGGTACCCGAGAACGCGGTGTCGGCCGCGGTGACACCGGTCAGCGTCGCGTTGCCGGTGTTGACCACCAGGTAGGAGTACGTGACCGTACGACCTGCCGCCCCCACCGTGCTCGGCGACGCCGTCTTCAGCAACGACAGACTCGGGGCGGAGGCGACGGTGACCGTGTTGGTGGACGCGGCGGACGACACCGCAGGACCCGACGGCGGCGTACCCGACGCCACCGCCGTGTTCACCACCGAACCCGCGTCCACATCCGCCTGCGTCACCACGTACGTGCCGGTGCAGGTAGTGGACTCCTGCGGGGCCAGTGTCGTCACCGGGCAACTGATCACCGGCGGCGCGCCGGAACCCGAGAAAGACGTGTCCGCCGCCGAGACACCGGTCAGCGTCGTGTTACCGGTGTTGACCACCAGGTAGGAATAGGTGACCGTACGACCGGCCGCCCCCACCGTGGTGGGGGACGACGTCTTCAGCAACGACACACTCGGCGCGGACGCGATCGTCACCGTCACCGTCGAAGCGGCGGACGACACCGCAGGACCCGACGGCGGCGTGCCGGACGCCACCGCCGTGTTCACCACCGAACCCGCGTCCACGTCCGCCTGCGTCACCACATACGTACCGGTGCAGGTCGTGGACTCCTGCGGGGCCAGGGTCGTCACCGGGCACGAGACCACCGGCGGCGTCCCCGTACCCGAGAACGACGTGTCCGCCGCCGAGACACCGGTCAGGGCCACGTTCCCGGTGTTGACCACCAGGTACGAGTACGTGACCGTACGCCCTGCCGCCCCCACGGCACTCGGGGAAGCCGTCTTCAGCAGCGACAGGCTCGGCGCGGACACGATGGTCACCGTCGCCGACGACGGCGCGGACGACACCGCCGGCCCCGACGGCGGGGTGCCGGACGCCACCGCCGTGTTGACGACGGAACCGGCGTCCACGTCCGCCTGCGTCACCACGTACGTGCCGGTACAGGTCGTGGACTCCTGCGGCTCCAGCGTCGTCACCGGGCACGAGACCACCGGAGGCGTGCCGGTACCCGAGAACGAGGTGTCCGCCGCCGAGACGCCGGTCAGTGTCGCGTTGCCGGTGTTGACCACCTGATAGGAGTAGGTGAGCGTCACCCCGGCCTCCGCCACCGTGGCCGGCGCGACCGTCTTGAGCAACGAGAGGCCCGGCGCCGGGATGATCGTCACCGTGTTGGTGGACGCGGCGGACGACACCGCAGGACCCGACGGCGGAGTGCCGGACGCCACCGCGGTGTTCACCACCGAACCCGCGTCGATGTCCGCCTGCGTCACCATATAGGTGCCGGTGCACGTCGCGGACTCCTGGGGGGCCAGCGTCGTCACCGGGCACGAGACCACCGGAGGCGTCCCGGTACCCGAGAACGAGGTGTCCGTGGCACCCACCCCGGTCAGCACCACGTTCCCGGTGTTGACCACCAGGTAGGAGTAGGTGACGGTACGACCGGCCGCCACCACGGCACTCGGGGAGGCGGTCTTCAGCAGCGACAGACTCGGCGCCTGGACACTCGTCACCGTGTTCGTCGAAGCAGCCGACGACACCGCAGGACCCGACGGCGGCGTACCCGACGCCACCGCCGTGTTGACGATCGAGCCACCGTCGATGTCCGCCTGCGTCACCACATAGGTGCCGGTGCAGGTGGTCGACTCCTGCGGCTCCAGCGTCGTCACCGGGCAACTGATCACCGGCGGCGTCCCCGTACCGGAGAACGAGGTGTCCGCCGCCGAGACACCGGTCAGCGTCGCGTTGCCGGTGTTGACCACCTGATAGAAGTACGTGACCGTCTGACCCGCCGTCGTCACCGTGGTGGGAGACGAGGTCTTCAGCAGCGACAGGCTCGGCGCGGACGTGATCGTCACTGTGTTGGTGGACGCGGCGGACGACACCGCAGGACCCGACGGCGGAGTGCCGGACGCCACCGCGGTGTTCACCACCGAACCCGCGTCGATGTCCGCCTGCGTCACCACATAGGTGCCGGTGCACGTCG
>NZ_JBDPMD010000065.1:0-41785 GCF_039871875.1 Sphaerisporangium sp. B11E5
GCACCGACCACACCACCCCCTCATCTCGCACCGACCACACCACCCCCTCATCTCGCACCGCCCCCAGCCTTCCCTCCCCTGCGGCCACCGCCCTCCTCCGCATCACGGTGATGTCCCCCGACCAGCGCCTGGCCGGCCGCACCTTCTCCTCCGCCGTGGTGGAGACGGGTCTCGCCAGCTACCCCGGCTTCTACGCCCTCACCCCTCCCGGCGACGCCTCCCCCTACGGCATCTACTGGCCCACCACCGTCCCTACCAGCGCCGTCCACCCCGAGATCCACCTGTCCGGCCACCCGGACCAGCAACCCCGCGCGGCCGCGCAGCCACCCCCCGCCCCACCCTCCGCCCCATCGCCGGCTCCGTCCCCGGCTCCGTCCCCCGTCGTGGCCGCGGCCCCCGCCCCCGCCGCCGCCCCGGGGCCGGGGCCCGCCTCGGCCCCGGAGTCCGCCGCGCGCTCACCGCACGTCCCAGCAGCACCTGTTTCCGGCGCCGACGCGGCGGGACGTGGCACGGCGATCCCGGCGCCGCCCTACGGCGGGGAACCCTCCCCAGGACCGGACAGCACCGATGTCCGATGGACCCCTCTGGGCACGATCGCCGGTGCCCGCTCCGGCGACAAGGGCGGCAACGCCAACCTCGGCGTCTGGGTCCGCACCCCGGACGAGTACACCTGGCTGAGCGTCTACCTCACCACCGACCGCCTACGAGAGCTCCTCCCGGAGACCGGGGACCTGACGATCGACCGCTACGAACTCCCCAACCTCCTGGCCCTGAACTTCGTCATCCACGGCCTGCTGGGCCGCGGTGTAGCCGCCAGCCCCCGCCTCGACCCCCAAGCCAAAGCACTGGGCGAGCAACTCCGCGCCCAGCCCGTCCCCCTCCCCGCGCATCTCTTTCCCTCCCGGTAACTCCTACACCGGTGTCCCGCCGTACAACGGCGCCGAATTCGCCGTACCCCGTCCCGCCGACGCGGCGCCGGTTCAGGGGCGTACGGGCACGTGCCGGGGCGCGCAGGCGACGCCGGCGTGTCGGAGCGCGCAGGCGACGCCGCGGCGGGTAACTGCCGACTCGCCATTACCCGGTAACTCCTACACCGGTGTCCCGCCGTACAGCGGCGCCGAGTTCGCCGTACCCCGTCCCGCCGACGCGGCGCCGATTCAGGGGCGTACAGGCACGTGCCGGGGCGCGCAGGCGACGCCGCCGTGTCGGAGCGCGCAGGCGACGCCGCGGCGGGCAACTGCCGACTCGCCATGTCCCGCGACGCGGGACCGCCACGAGCGCGCAACACAGACAGACGGCAACGCCAAGGAAGGGGGGACAGGGACGGGGCGAGGGGACGGGGGCGCGCCGGCGGCGCCGCCGTGGGCAATCGCCAGCTCGGCTTGGGACGCGACGCGGGGGGCGCCATGAGCGCGCACCGCAGGCAGGGGCAACGGTCAGGAGGGTGGGGCGGGGGTGGGGTGAGGGGATGGGGTGGTGGCTGGGAGGGTGTGGGCGACGGGGAGGAGGCCGGCTAGGCAGAGGGTCGCGGTGGTGGTCAGGACGGTGGGGAGGGTGGTGAGGGTTGCCAGGAGGCCGCCTAGGGCGGCGCCCAGGGGGAGGCCGCCCATGCCTATCAGGCGGTAGGCGGAGTTGACTCGGCCCAGGAGGTTCTCGGGGATCAGGCGGTGGCGCAGGGAGAGGACGATGACGTTGGAGATGGCGTTGGTGATGCCGATCAGGACGGCGGCGGTGTAGGTGGCGGCGGGGTGGGGGGTCAGGACGGGGACCAGGAGCAGGAGGCTGTTGACGAGCCAGGTGAGCAGGAGGGTGTGTTTGTCGCCCAGGGGGGTGATGACGTGGTGGGCGGTCAGGGAGCCGAGGAGGATCCCGGTGGCGATGGCGGTCATCAGGAGGCCGTAGGCGGTGGGGGTGAGGGCCAGGGGGGTGTGCGGGCCGACGGCGTAGAGGACGAAGACGGCCCAGTAGGCGGCGTTGGCCAGGTTGAGGATGCCGGCGCTGAGGGCCACGGAGCGCAGGATGCGGTGACCGCGTAGGTAGCGGAGGCCTTCGGCGATGTCGGAGCGCAGAGGGCGGGTGGAGACGTGGTGGGGGCGGAAGCGGCCGCGCATGCCCAGGAGGAGGAGGGCGGCGGCGGCGTAGACGGCGACGGGGGCGGCGAACAGGGCGGCGGCGCCCAGGCCCACCAGGAGGCCGGCGGCGGGGGCGCCGAGGAAGTCGTTGCCGACGGTCTGGGCGCCGACGATCCTGCCGTTGGCGGGGGCGAGGCGCTCCGGGGGGACCGTCATGGGGAGGACGGCTTGGGCGCTGGTGTCGGCGAACACCTCGGCGGTCCCCACGAGCAGCAGCGCCACCAGCAGCACGGGCAGCGTCAGGTGGCCGAGGACGCCGAGGAGCGCCGTGACGGCGAGTGTCCCGGCGCGCAGCCAGTGGGTGAGGGCCATCACGCGCCTGCGGTCCCGGCGGTCGGCGACGGCGCCGGCGTGCAGGGTGAACAGCAGCCACGGCAGGGTAGCGGCCACCGCGGTCAGCGACACCAGGAAGGGCGAACGGGTGAGGCTCACCGCGAGCAGCGGCGCCCCGACCTTCAGCACGCCGTCCGCCAGGTTGGACAGGCCGGTGGAGGCCCACAGGTAGGTGAAGGTCCTGTCGGTGGCCACGGTGACGGATGACGAGCTTGTCGCGGTCGCCGCGGTACGGGAGGTGGAGGTCCTGTCGGTGGTCACGGCTCCTCCGGTAAGGTGTGTGCAAGCAGAAATGTGCATAGATTCCTTTGCAAAGATAGGTGTGCACACTGATGGAAGGCAAGAGCTTCTCCGCACGCACCCTCGACGCGCACGCGCTGAAGTCGTTCGCGCATCCCACCCGCCTGCGCCTGTACGAGCTGCTCGACGAGCACGGCCCCTCCACCGCCACCCGGCTGGCCGAGCGCCTGCGGGAGAACACCGGCGTGACCAGCTACCACCTGCGTGAGCTGGCCAAGCACGGCATGATCGAGCAGGTCCCCGGCCTCGGCAAGGGCAAGGAGAAGTACTGGCGCGTCACCCCGGGCGGGTTCTCCTTCGGCCCTCCGCCGGACGCAGAGCCGGAGACTGCCTCGGCGGTCGAGACCCTGATGGACCACCTGGTGCATCACCGCGCCGCCGAGCTGACCCGCTGGCGGGCGGAGGAGCCCTCACTCCCCGCCGAGTGGATGGAGGCCGGCGGGCTCACCCGCCGGTCGCTGCGCCTGACCCTGGAGGAGGTGACCGAGATGTCCCGCCAGGTGCACGAGGTGCTCGCCCTCTACCGCGAGCTGTCCGACCGCCGCGAGGCGGAGTCCCCCTTCACCCCGGCCCCGGCCACCGCCAAGGTCGTCGTGCACTTCGACGTGCTGCCGGCCCGCCCCGAGACGCCGCGGTGAGGCACGCACGGCCGGAGTGGCAGGTCACCGGCCGGATAACCGGTGGACAGGCCGCCGGGTGGCCCAGCATGCTCGGCGACTGTGACACGAACTGACATACCTGACGCCTGGGACGACCGGGCGGTTCTGGAGCACCTCCTCGACTACACCCGGGCCACCGTGCACGCCAAGTGCGAAGGGCTGTCGGAGGAGAACGCCCGCAGCGCGCCGCTGGCGACGTCGCCGCTGATGTCGATCAGCGGGCTGGTGAGCCATCTGCGGTGGGTGGAGTACCACTGGATCCAGGTGCGCCTGTTCGGCGAGGAGGACGCCGGGCCGTGGACGGACGACGATCCGGACCGGGAGATGCGGATCGCGGTGGAGATCCCGCTGGCGCGGCTGCTGGCCGAGTACGCGGAGCAGTGCGAGCGGTACCGCACGCTGCTGCGGGACGTGGACCTGGACACCTGGACGAAGAGGCCGCTCAGGGACGGGCGGCACGTCAACCTGCGGTGGATCTACCACCACCTGATCGAGGAGACGGCCCGGCACAACGGGCACATCGACATCCTCCGCGAGATGGCGGACGGGGTGACCGGGGACTGACCCGACACCAACCCAACCGGTCTACCTCGCCTCGCACAGCCGTTCGCAACGCATGGATGCTCTACAATTGCGCGCAATTGCGGCATTATCTCCCTTCGGGGGAAGGACATCCATGCGTCTGCGCTTTCTCGGGTCCCTGTCGGAGGCCGGTGCCTGCCCGTCGCTGTACGAGACGGACCGAGGCACGATCGTCGTGCAGGGGATGGCGGTGACCGATCCGGACGCCCGCGCCGACCTGCGGCACGTGCTGGAGGGCGAGACCGCGGTGGAGGTCCCCCGCGAGCTGCTCACCGAGATCGCCCGCCGGCTCCTTCCCTAGGCCCGTTCTCCGCACACCGCCCTCGACGACCTGCGGCGATCGTTCACCGGCGCCCGGTGGCACACGGCGCCCGGCCAGCGGCTTTCCGGGCTCGTGCGGGAAACAGGCCCAGCCCTCACCTGCGGTGACATCGCTCTGATCACGAATAGGGAGATCCCTATGGCAGGAGTCGCGCACCGGGTCTACCCTCGTGCGAGTCCGACGCCCGAGCCGGAGGGAGGTACGTGTGAGCGGCTTTCAGCAGGCGCGGGTCCACCTGGGCTCGCAGCTCCGGCAACTGCGTGAGACCGCACAGATGTCGGGCAAGGACCTCGCGGCGCGGCTCGGCTGGCAGGCGTCCAAGGTGTCGCGCATCGAGAACGCCCGCCAGAGCGCGTCCGAGGAGGACGTCGTCGTCTGGGGCCAGGCGGTGGGCGCGCCGCCGGAGGTGATGGACGAGCTGATCGCGCAGGCGGTCACCCTGATCGAACGGCAGGACTCCTGGCGGCAGCGGTACAAGTCCGGCCTCGCCGCCCTGCAGGAGGACGTCCGCGAGCTGGAGGCCCGCACCCGCTTCTTCCGGGTGTTCGAGCCTGGCGTGATCATCGGCCTGCTGCAGACCGCCGAGTACGCCCGGAACATCTTCGCCAAGGTGCGCCGCCTCCAGGGCACCGGCGACGACGTGGACGCGGCCATCCGGGTGCGGATGCGCCGCCAGGAGATCCTCTACGACCCGGCGCGGCGCTTCCACTTCCTGATGCCGGAGGCCGCGCTGCGCTACCGCCTCGCGCCGGACGAGGTGATGCGCGGGCAGCTCGACCGGCTGCTCGCGGTGACGACGCTGCCGAACGTCGAGTTCGGCCTCATCCCGTTCGGCGTGGAGCTGCCGTCGGCGCCGCTGAACGGCTTCTGGATCTACAACGACACGCTGGTGGGCGTGGCCACCCGCACCAAGGAGCTGCTGCTGCGCGACCCGGAGGAGGTCACGTTCTACGCGGCGGCGTTCGAGGAGCTGCGGGCCGCCTCGGTCTTCCAGGAACAGGCCCGCGAGCTCATCGTCCGCGTACTGGTCGAATACTCGAAACAATCGGGGCCTTGATCCGCACAATTGCTTGCCGGAAATCACAAGATCATGCAATCCTTACCTCCCCGGGTGATGCGGAGGTGAGGCCGGTGCTCGACACGATGTCCTGCCTTGAGCGCTTCGCGGATTCCACCCGCATCCACATCGACCTCGCGGTCCGCGTGGTGAACGGCTCCCCGGCGAGCGTGCGCGTGCGCAACCGCTTCAGCAACAACCTGCACGAGATCGTCACGTGCAGCCCCGAGGGCGCGTTCGTCACCTCGTGGGGGTACCGCCTCGGCACGGTGGAGGACATCGACGCCGCGGCCGCCCGGCTGGCGTACCTGCTCGCCGCGATGCCCGCCTGAGCCGACCGGGCCCGCCGTGCCCGCCGGTCACCGGGGACGCAGGTGCGCCGCCATCCGCTCCAGGTTGCCGACGAAGCGCCGCACGTCGGCCTCGGTGTGCTGCACCGAGATCGTCCACTGCTCGCACTTGCCCCACGGCGGCAGGAACACCCCGCCGTTGTGCTGGTACAGCCAGTGCGCGTTGCCCCACTGGTCGGGGTACAGCACGAAGTCGCGGTAGTCGCGCAACGGCCGGTCGTGGAAGATGACGGCGCCCTTGGCCCCGTAGGAGCGCACGTGGCCGGGCAGGCCGTACCGGTGCAGGATCTCCTCGGCGCCGTCGGACATGACGCGCCGCAGCCGCTCGAAGTGCCGGTACGCGCCGTCGTCCAGGATGTCGAACAGCATGGCGCGGGCGGCGGCCATGGTGAGCGGGTTGCCGTTGAACGTGCCCACCTGTTCGTAGGTGCCGTCCGAGATCATGCCCATCAGCTCCGGCACCCCGCCGATCGCGCCGCACGGGATGCCGCCGGCCAGGGCCTTGGCCAGGCAGAGCAGGTCGGGCACCACGCCGGACCACTGGACCGCCCCGCCCCGCGAGACGGCGAGACCGGTCTTGACCTCGTCGAACGCCAGGTACGCGCCGTGCCGGTGCAGCAGCCGCTTCAGCTCGGCCAGGTAGCCGTCCGGCGGCGGGACGAGCCCGATGTTCATCATGATCGGCTCGATGATCATGCCGGCGATCTCGCCGGGGTTCTCCACCAGCAGCCGCTCCACCGGCTCCAGGTCGCCGAACGGCACCACCAGCGTGAGCTGCGCCAGCGCGGGCGGCACCGCCGGGCCGGTCGGCACCGAGTACGGCCGCCCGGCCGGGCCGGACCTCTCCGGGTCGGGGTACACCGACACCTGCACGCTGTCGTGGTGCCCGTGGTAGGTGCCCTCCACCTTGATGATCTTCATGCGGCCGGTGGCGGCCCGCATCAGGTGCACGGCGTCCATGGTGGACTCGGTGCCGGAGTTGCCGAACCGCCACAGCGGCAGCCCGAACCGCCGGGCCAGCTCGCGCGCCACCACGACCGCGTCGGCGGTGGGCTGCGCGAAGTGGGTGCCCCGGCGCACCCGGTCGGACACCGCCTCCACGATCGCCGGGTGCGCGTGCCCGGCGAGGCCCACGCCGAAGCCGCCGTGCAGGTCCACGTAGGACGTGCCGTCCACGTCGACGACCCGGGAGCCGGCGCCGTGGGAGATCCACACCGTGCCGGGCGGGGCGTCCTGCCAGTTGGAGACGACGCCGCCGGGCAGCACGTCGGCGCTGGCGGCCCGCACGCGGCGCGACTCGGAGGTGCGGGCGAGGAAGACCGCCTCCTCCGCCGCGATCAGCGTGTCCAGCAGGCCGAGATCTCGTTGGTCGACGACGGGTTCACTGGCGACGGACATCTTCGTTCCTTTCGACCGCCGGCAACCGGCCGGTCAGGTAAGCGGCGCCGACCCAGGCGATCCACCGGTGGGTGACCTCCTCCTCGGGGGCGAACGGGCCGGGCACGTAGCCGCGCGACGCCACGCCGCGCTGCACGCCCTCGCACGCCTCCCAGTCCTGGCGGTTGGTGACGTCCCAGAAGTCCACCGCGTACGACGGGTCCGTGCCCGCCGCCTCGGGCGGGAACAGCCACTGGCAGGTGACCCTGGTCCGTCCCGCGGCGACCGGTTCGAGCACGTGGGTCATGACGTAGTCGGGGTGCATGCTGAGCAGCAGGTTCGGGAAGAGCTGGATGTACTCGACCTTGCGCCGCGACGTGCCGGTGACGCCCGGCAGGTACACCCCGCCGGACGCGCCGGTCATCGACATGGTGTCGGCGCCGTCCACCAGGGTCATGCTGCCGCCCGCCCAGAGCCCGGCAGGCGGGTGGTTGTCCCCGCTGTCGGGCGGGGAGACCCGGCACAGCTCGGGGTGGATGGCCGGGCAGTGGTAGCACTCGTGGTAGTTCTCCACCGCGAGCTTCCAGTTGGCCGCGAGGTCGTACTCGTGCGAGGCGGCCACCGTGAGGCGCTCCATGCCGTACGGCGCGACGATCTCCTCCAGCCCGGCGAGGTACTCCTTCAGCGGCGGCGCGTCGCCGGAGGCGTTGACGAAGACGAAGCCGTGCCACTCCTCCACCGCGGCGGGCACCAGGCCGAGCCCGCTCATGTCGAAGGCGCCGCCGTGGTCGCGCGGCAGGCGGTGCAGCGCGCCCGTCAGGTCGTACACCCAGTTGTGGTACGGGCAGGCGATGAAGCGGCCGGTGGCCCGCGAGCCGCACGGCAGCAGTTCGTGGCCGCGGTGGCGGCAGACGTTGTAGAAACCGCGCAGGGTGCCGTGCTCGTCGCGCACCAGCAGCACGCTGTCGTCCCCCACGGCGACCGCCGTGCGGGAGCGGGGCCCGAGGTCGGCGGACCGCCCCGCGCACACCCACCCGCCGGCGAGGATCACCTCGCGCTCGAACGCGAGCACGTCGTCGGACAGGTACGCGGCGGCGGGCAGCATCGTGCCCGGCGCGGCCATGGCGGCGCGCACCCCGTCCAGGTCGAGGGGGGCGGTGCGCCCCCCGGCCGTACGGGTCATCGACGCCACCTCCGGTCGCGCAGGATTCGCTTGGCACACAGGTATCCGGCGATGCCGGTGACCCCGCCACCGCCGTGCGTGGCGGAGGAGCACTGGTACAGCCCGCGCACCGGCGTGGTGTAGCCGGCGTAGCCGGGGGCGGGGCGCAGGTGGAAGAGCTGGTCGGTGGACAGCTCGCCGTGGAAGATGTTGCCGCCGACCAGGCCGTACTCCCGCTCCATCTCGTGCGGCCCGATCACCTGCCGGTGCAGCACCGACGCCTTGAAGCCGGGGGCGAGGTCGTCGTACAGGCCGATCACCCGGTCGGCGTACGCGTCCAGCTCGGCCCGGCGCGGCTCGGCGGCCCAGGTGTGCGGCACCCATTGGGTGAACATCGACATGATGTGCGTGCCCTCGGGGCACAGGCTCGGGTCGAGGATCGACGGGATGACACTGTCGGAGAACGGCGCCGCGGCCGGCTGGCCCTCCCGGGCGTCCTGGAAGGCCCGCTCGACGTACTCCAGGTCGTGGCACAGCTCCACCGAGCCGCTGAGCTGCTCGGGGGCGAGGTCGGGGCGTGCGGTGAAGCGGGGCAGCCGCGACAGCGCGACGTTGATCTTCACGACGCCGCTGCGGGACCGCCAGCGCTCGATGTCGGCCACGAAGTCGTCCGGCAGCTCGGCGCGCTCCACCTGCTCCAGGAAGGTGATCCTCGGGTGGGTGGCGGCGACCACCACCGGTGCGGTGAACTCGCGGCTGTCCGCCAGCGCGACGCCGCCCGCCCGGCCGCCGCGCACCAGGATGCGCGCCACCCTGGCGTCGGTGAGCACGTGCGCCCCGGACGCCTCGGCGGAGCGGCGGATCGCGGCCGACACCGCGCCCATGCCGCCGATCGGGTAGCCCCAGCCGCCCATCTTGCCGTCGCCGACGTCGCCGATGGTGTGGTGCATCATGACGTACGCCGTGCCGGGCTCGGCCGGGCCGGCCCAGGTGCCGATGACGCCGTTGATGGCCATGGTGCCCTTGACCTGCGGCGACTCGAACCATTCGTCCAGCAGGTCGGAGATGGACATGGTGAAAAGGCGGACGGCGTCGGCGGCGCCCCGGGTGCGCAGGCCGCGCATGGCCCAGGCCAGGCGCAGTTGCTCGATCAGGTCGCGGGGACGGGTGGAGCCGACGTTCGGCGGGGTCTTCATCAGCAGCGGCGCGAGCACGTCGCTGACGCCGCGCAACCAGGCCTCGTACCGGGGCATGGCGTCGGCGTCCCTGCCGCTGAACGCCGAGAGCTGGGCGTGGTCGTGGCCCTCGTCCCCGGTGAGCAGCAGCGACCTGCCGTCGGGGAAGGGCATGAAGTCGGGGCCCATGGGGACCACCCGGTAGCCGTGCTCGGGCAGCCGCAGGCCGTTGACGATGGTGGGGGGCATGAGGCTCATCACGTACGACAGCGCGGTGACCTTGAACTCCGGTCCCCATGGCGTCTCGGTGGTGGCCGCGCCGCCGGTGACGGCGCGGGCCTCGAGCACGAGGGGCCGCAGTCCCGCCCTGGCGAGGAAGGCGGCGGCGACGAGTCCGTTGTGCCCGCCGCCGACGATGATGGCGTCGTAGGTTCCGCGTGTTCGGTTGTCTGCGCTCCGGTCCACTGGCCGGGCCCTTCCTGCCACATTCGAGGGGTACGGTTTCCCCCGTAACGACCTGGAAAATATGGTCTGAGAGCCTTGTGGCGGCAGACCCTCCTCACCAGACTAACTGGTTAACCAGTCAGTCTGGCAAGAGGTGACCTGACGCCGGAAATGAGCCGCGCATGCCCCCCCACCCCCGCGAACCTCTGAACCGGCGCCGATTCCTCCTGGCCGCAGGGCTGACCGGGCTGACGGCGGCCTGCGGCGGCGAGCGGCCGCGGCGGTCCGCCGCCGGGGCGTCCGCCGTGCCGCTGAGCCGCCCGACCGCCCCCGCGACGCTGCCCCTCCACTCCGACGTGCCCGCCGTCGCGAGCGGGCTCTCCCCCGAGAAGGGCGGGAAGCTGAGGCTCCTCAACTACGCCGAGTACATCGCGCCGGACGTGTGCAAGGCGTTCGGCAAGGAGCACGGCGTCGAGGTCGAGGTCACCGTGTTCACCACGATGGACGAGATGATCGCCAAGCTGCGCACCGCCGGGGAGGGCTTCGACGTGTGCTTCCCCACGCCGGACGTGGTCGGCAAGATCGCGGTGGGCAAGCTGCTGCAGCCGCTCAACGCCTCCTACCTGCCGAACCTCGCGGGTGTCTGGCCGCAGTTGCGCGACCCGTTCTACGACAAGGGCTCGCGGTACACCGTGCCGTACAACGCCTACACCTCGGGCGTCGGCTACCGCGCCGACCGGGTGTCCACCGTGCCCGCCAACGGGTACGACCTGCTGTGGGACACCGCCTACAAGGGCAAGGCGTACCTCATCGACGACGCCCGCGAGGGGCTGGCGCTGGCCATGCTGCGCAACGGGGTCACCGACATCAACACCGAGGACCCCGCCAAGATCAAGCAGGCCGGCGCGTGGCTGACCGGCCTGATCCCGCGGACCAACATCAAGCTGGGCATCACCGCCTACCAGCTCGTCGCCGAGGGCCAGGCCACGGTGCACCACTGCTGGTCCGGCGACATGATCAACGCTCAGGCCTACCTGCCCAAGGGCGTGGACTCCGGCGTGCTCGGCTACTGGTACCCCGACGCGTCCCTCGGCGTGGTCGGCACCGACACCATGGCCGTCCCCCGCTCCGCGTCCAAGCCGGTGCTCGCCCACATGTTCCTCGACCACCTGCTCGACCCGGAGGTCGCCGAGCAGAACTTCTCCTACACCGGCTACCAGCCGGCCCTCACCGCCATCACGCCCGAGAAGATGGCCGGCGACGGCTTCGTCACCGAACAGCTCAAGTCCACGATCGTCACCCCCGAGGTCTACGCCCGCAGCCTGCAGATCCTCCAGATCAGCCCGCCGGCGGAGGCGTTGTGGAACGACGCCTGGGCCGCGTTCAAGGCCGGCCGCTGACGATCGCGCGACGGCCGGTGCCGGACATCGGGGCGGCGCAACGGCGAGGAGGTGGGAGACGATAGAGGTTCGGACGGTGAGGCGGTGAACGAACGGGTGAGGGTGACGGAGCCCGGGGCGGCGAGGAGCGAGAAGGCCCCGGGGCGGAACCGCGGCTCGGTGGCGCGCACGGGTCTGTGGGCGGCGCTGGCGGCGCCGGGGACGGCATGGATCCTCGCGTTGTTCGCGGTGCCGTTCTACGCGGTGGCCGCGGTGGCGTTCGGGTACACCGACCCGCTCTTCAACGCCCCGGTCCCCGAGTGGGACCCGAGGTACTGGGACTTCACCGCGTTCGGGAACGTTCTCGGGCGCAGCGTCACCGGCGACCTGCAGCCGGTCTTCCTCCGCACCCTGCTGTACGTCGCCGTCGCGCTGGCCGCGTGCGTGCTGGTGGGCTACCCCGTGGCGTACTACCTCGCCAGGCACGCCGGGCGGCGCAAGGGGCTGCTGCTGGCGCTGGTGCTCGCACCGTGGTGGATCAACTACATCACCCGCATGCTGGCCTGGCTCAACCTGCTCCAGGACGACGGCTACGTCAACGATCTGCTCCTGGCCGGCCACCTGATCAGCGAGCCCGTGCGCTGGTTGTCCGGCAACCCCTCCACCGTGGTCCTCGCGCTGGTCTACGGCTACATCCCGTTCTTCATCGTGCCGCTGTTCTCCACCCTCGACCGGGTGGACGAGCGGCTGCTGGAGGCGGCGCGGGACCTCGGCTGCACCGGCGCGCGGGCGTTCTGGCACGTCACGCTGCCGCTGTCGCGCCACGGCCTGCTGACCGCCGCCGCCATCACCGCGCTGCCGATGTTCGGGGACTACTACACCACCACCCTGGTCTCCGGCTCCCCCACCACCACCATGATCGGCAACCAGATCGAGTTCTACCTCCTCGGGGGGTCGAGGAAGGAACTCGGGGCCAGTCTGGTGCTGCTGCTGTCCGCCCTGCTGATGGCCCTCATGGCCTACTACCTGATCGCCACCCGCCGAGCAGAACGCGACCTCACATGACCAAGGAACGCTCCCGCGGGCGCGCCGCCCGCCGCAGGCCGGTCGTGCTCGCCACCCTCACCTGGCTGTACGTCGTCTGGTCGATCGTCCCGGTCCTGGTGGCCGTGCAGTTCTCCTTCAACGCGGGCCGGTCGCGCAGCACCTGGCAGGGCTTCTCCCTGCGCTGGTACGCCGGGGACCCCGCGTCGGTCGCCGCCGACCCCGGCCTGCACACCGCGCTGGTCAACAGCCTGGTCCTGGCGGCGCTGACCACCCTGGTCGCCACCCCGCTCGGCGTCGCGCTGGCCATCGGCCTGTCGCGGTGGCGCGGGCGCGCCGGCGGGGCGGCCAACGGCCTGATGCTCCTTCCCCTGGCCACCCCCGAGATCGTGATGGGCAGCGCCCTGTACCTGGTCTTCACGAACCTCTACCTGTTCGTGCCCCTCGGCCGCCCGGCGCAGGTGCTCGGCCACGTCACGTTCTCCGTCTCCTACGTCGTGGTGATCGTCCGCTCCCGGCTCGCCTCCGTCGGCGACGAGTACGAGACCGCGGCCCGCGACCTCGGCGCCTCCCGGATCGAGGCGCTGCGCCTGGTCGTGCTGCCCCTGCTCACCCCGGCCGTGTTCGCCGGTGCCATGATCGTTTTCGCCTCCTCCATGGACGACTTCGTGATCAGCGCGTTCCTGTCCCCTGACGCCTCCTCGATGACCGTCCCCATCAAGCTGTACAGCGCCGTCCGCACCGCCCCCACCCCCGCGCTCAACGCCCTGGCGACCCTGCTGCTGGCCGCCTCCGCCCTGGCCCTCGTCCTCGCCTGGCTCGTCCTGCGCCGCCGGGACTCCACCGCCGCCCTGCGGGACATGGCCTCGATGTGACCCGCGCTGGTGGCGCGGGCTCCTCTGACGGCGTTGCTCATGGCCGAGGTCATCTCGGTCACGGGGAACCACGCCACGCGGCTGGCCCTGCCGTGGTTCGTGCTGGAGACGACGGCGTCGGCGGGACAGATGAGCGCCGTGCTGGCCACCCAGATGGCCGCCATGGCGATCTGCGGCATCCCGGGGGGCGCGTTCGCCGCGCGGTTCACCCCCCGCCGCGTGCTGCAGGTGTCGGACCTCGCCCAGGGCATGCTGATCGGGCTCGTGCCGGTCCTGCACGCCGCGGACGCGTTGTCGTTCCCCGCGCTGCTCGTCATCGTCTTCCTCGTCGGCTCGTTCTTCGCGCCCTACCACGCCGCGCAGCGGGTGCTGCTGCCGTCCCTGGTGGGGGACGACCAGCGGGCGCTGGAGCGAGCCAACACGCTGCTCGTCGGGGCCGCCCGCAGCGCGGCGCTGCTCGGGCCCGCGGTCGCGGGGGTGCTCATCGCCTGGGTGGGGGCGGCGCAGGTGCTGGTGCTGGACGCCGTCAGCTTCGTGGTGGCGTCGCTGCTGGTCACGCTGGCCGTGCGGCACACCGGCCCGGCGGGGGGCGCGCCGTCGAAGGTGTTCGCCGGGCTGCTCGTGCTGCTGCGGGACCGCGTGCTGCGGCCGTGGACGGCCGGGCAGTGCGCGTGCGAGATGGCCGTGCAGATCGTGCTGGCGGCCATCCCCGTCATGGCGTTCCTGCGGTACGGCGGGGAGGCGAGCACGGCGGGAGTGCTGCTGATGCTCTTCGGCGGCGGCGCCGTCGTGGGCAACGTGGTCGTGTTCATGCTGCTGCGGCGGTTCACCGGGACCCAGCTCATCCTCGCCGGGTGCGTACTCGAACCGCTCGCGCTCTGGGTGCTCGCCGTGGACACCCGCCTGGTGACGCTCGGCGTGATGCTGCTGCTCGCGGGGGTGTTCCTCGGCCTGCTGAACGGCCCCGGCGCGGCGATGCAGATCGAACGCATCCCGCCGGGGCTGCGCACCCAGGGCACGTCGGCCTTCGTGACGGTCGTGCTGGCCGCCGGCGCCGTGGGCCTCGCCATGAGCGGCCCGATCGCGGAGATCCTCACCCCCCGCACGGTGTTCTCCATCGTGGCGATCCTCTACACGGCGGGATGCCTTCTCGCCGTCGTGGCGACCGTGCGCACGACATGAATCCCTGATTGAGATTCAGGAGTCATCGGTTACCGACGGTCCGGCGTCACACTGGATGATGTTTATCGGCTTCCAGTGATGAGGACATATGACGTTCGTGGTCACCGCATGGTCGGAGAGCGCCGGTGAGCTGCGTGAGCTGCACACGTGGGTGATCAGGGAACGCGCCATCAGAGGCCGCGCTCGGATCGTGGAGGTCGAGACGGAGGGAGACCGCCTCGGCCCCCTGGCGGACTCCTTACAGGTGACCCTGGAGTCGCACGAGGCACTGGCGGCGCTCGCCGGCATGGTGGTGCGGTGGCTGGACACCCGCCCGGAGGAGGTCACCGTACGGCTCACCCGCGGCGAGCGCGAGATCGCCGTCTCGGCCCGCGAGGTGAGGTCGCTGCCGTCCGAGGGTGTACGGGAACTGACGGCACGGCTGACCGGGGTGCTCGACGGGGACGGCCGGCGCTCCTTGTAGAGGCTTCACGCCGGTGGGATGCTGTCCCGATGGACACGGTCCAGACCGTCATGAACATCGTGGTGGTCCCGCTTCTCACCCTCGTGGCGACCCTGGTGGCCGTGGACGGGTGGCGGGCCGACCGGCGAGAACGCGCCCGGTCGCGGAGCGGTGAATCCTCCTCCCCCAGCCTGCCGTACACCGCTTCCCCTCAGAGCTCCACGTACCAGGCATACGGCCAGGCCGCGCCGTACAGCCCGGCCGCGCCCTACGGCCAAGCCACGTCGTACGGCGGACACCATGCTCCCGCTCCGGCCGCACCGCCGCACCGCCCGGCGCTCGCCTGGCTCGCCCCCTGGGGCGTCACCCTGCTCCATGTCCCCCTTCTCTGGGTCGCGTGGTTGCACATCGTCGCCTGGGACTCGCTCAGTGCCGCCGGCGACGTCACGCCCCAAGCCTTGGCCAACATGCCCGTGAGCGCCTTCTTCTTCGTCCTGTCCGGAGGCCTGATCTGCCTGCGGCTGGCGCGGTCCGGCGACCCGGCGCACGACGGGCGGCGGTGGCTGTACTGGACATTGCTCGCCGCCGACGTCACCGCGGCCGCCGCCCTGATGGTGCTCAGGGAGCAGATCTGGAACTACTCGATCCTCCCCGCCTTGGCCGTGTTCCTCCTCCTCACGGGCTGGTCCCTGCCCCGGGGGCGGCAGCACCCCCGCGGCTGACGCCGCGGTCAGGTGATGACGGACGGGACGCCGCGGCGGGTCATCGAGCGGGCGATGACGAGGCGCTGGATCTCGCTGGTGCCCTCCCAGATGCGGTCCACGCGGAGTTCGCGCAGGAAGCGTTCGGCGGGGGTGGTGCGCATGTAGCCGCGGCCGCCGAAGGTCTGGACGGCGCGGTCGGCGCAGCGGTACGCGGCCTCGCTGGCGAACAGTTTGGCCAGGGAGGCCTTGGCGTGCACGATCTTGGGGTCGGCGCCGGAGTCGGTGAGCGTGGCCACCTCGTAGACCAGCAGGCGGGCCGCGGCGGCGTCGGCGGCCGAGTCCGCCAGGGGGAAGGCGACACCCTGGTGCTCGATGATGGGCACGCCGCCCTGCACGCGGGTGGAGGCCCAGGCGACGGACTCCTCCAGGAGGCGGCTCATGGCGCCGACGCAGTGGGCGGCGATGCCGAGGCGCTCCTCGACGAACCAGGCGCGCTGCAGGTCGTCGGCGCCGCCGAGGGGGCCGAGCACCGCTCCCGGGCCCACGCGGACGCCGTCCAGGCGCAGGGTGGGGTGGCCGTGCGGGAAGGTGTGGGTGAAGGGCGGGTCATCGGTGAACGCCAGGCCCTCGGTGCCGGCGTCCACGATGAACAGGGTGGGGCCGTGCCCCTCGGCGAGGGCGACCACGATGTGCGCGGCGGCGACGTCGCCGCTGGTGACGAACCACTTCTCGCCGTCGAGCCGCCAGCCGTCGCCGTCGCGGCGGGCGGTGGTGCGGATGCCGGCGGGGTCGGAGCCGGCGTGCTCCTCGGTGACGGCGTACGACAGCCAGCCCTCGCCGCGCAGGGCGGGCCGCAGGTAGCGGTCGATCTGCTCGGGGGTGCCCGCGGACAGCACGTTGTAGGCGTCGGGCACCCACCACCACAGGCCGTTGGTGTTGCGGCCGAGCTGCTCGTGCGCCACGACGTAGTCGACGGCCGACCAGCCCTGGCCGCCGTGCGCGGCGGCGTGCCTGCCGCCGTTGAGGCGGGCCCGCACGGCGGCCTTCATGATGCCGTCCACGACGCCGGCGGGCAGGCGCCCCCCGGAGAGCTCGGCGGCCTCCTCGTGCGGCAGCAGTTCCTCGTCGACGAAGGCCCGGGCCCGCTCGCGCAGCTCGGCCTGTCTCGGCGTGAGCCGTACCAGGGACGTCATGGCACCACCAGGTCACTCTTATGCTGACTGGTCATCCAGTCAACTCAGTGGCGTGACCGGTGTCAATAGCGTTCCCCGCCCGGAGCGAGGCCAGCAGGTCCGGCAGGCCCCCCGTGGCGGCGGCGATCGCGATGGCGTTCTGGTACTCGCGCCAGTGCACGACCTTCCCGTCCCTGGCGCGCAGCACGCCGATGAACGGCGCCCAGGCCTCGTGGCCGCCGGGGAGCGTGCCGCCGAGCTCGTACTCGACCACGATCACCTCGGGGTCGGCGGTCTCGTGGACCACCACGCCGCGGCTGCGCAGCTCGAACGGGAAGGCCGCCCGGCCGGGGCGGGCGAAGGCCAGCCACTCGTCCCTGCCCTCCCAGCGGCGCGGGCGGCCGGGCGGGGCGAACGGCGTCTCGACGACGAGGTCCTCGGCCAGGACGTCCTCGTCGGCGCCGAACACCGCGTGGTTCTCGAACAGCTCGCGGGGGGTGGGCATGGCGGGTCCCTTCAGCCGGTTAAAATGAGTGGCTACTCATGTTGGAAAATAGTGAGTGGTGACTCATGTTGTCAACGGAACGGGACCCCCATGCCTGAACCCCGCCTGCGGGCCGACGCGCGGCGCAACCGGGCCCGCATCCTCGCCGTGGCCGCGGCCGTCTTCGCCGAGAAGGGCGCGTCGGCGTCCACCGAGGAGGTCGCCGCCCGGGCCGGCGTGGCGATCGGCACGGTCTTCCGGCACTTCCCCACCAAGAAGGACCTGCTCCAGGCCATCGTCAAGGACCTGCTCGAACGGCTCACCGAGGAGGCCGGGGCCCTGGCCGCGGACGGCGACCCCGCGACGTCGCTGTTCGTCTTCTTCCGCCGCATGGTGGAGCAGGCCGCGGCCAAGAAGACCGTCGCCGACCTGCTGGCCGCCGGCACCGGCGCCGAGCTGGAGGTGACCGGGCCGGTGCTCACCCTCGGCTCCGCCGTCGGGACCCTGCTGGCGCGGGCGCAGGAGTGCGGCGCCGTACGCCCCGAGATCCGCCTCGACGAGGTGCTGGCGCTGCTCACCGCCACGTGCCAGGGCGCGCTGCGCTCCGGCTGGGACCCCGGCCTGCAGGAACGCACCCTCGCCATCGTGTTCGCGGGGCTGCGCGCGGGCCCTCCGGCGTGAGCCGCTCCGGGCTCAGGCGGTGACGGCCACTCCGGCGTGAACCGCCGCGGGCTCAGGCGGGGAAGGCCGAGCGGGGCAGGCCCACCTCGCGGGCGGCGGCGATGCGGGCGTGCTCCAGCACGCGCTTGCGGGACAACACGCTCGGGTGCAGGGTGTAGCGGATGATCAGGCCGTCGAGCATGCCGTCCAGGCGCTCCGCGGCGCCCTGGGGGTCGTCGCAGGTGAACTCGCCCGACTCGACGCCGGCCTCGACGACCTGGCGGAGGGCGCCGATCCAGGCGGACTCCAGCTCCAGCAGGATCTCCTGGAGCACCGCCTCGCGCAGCCCCGCGGCGAAGGCGTCGATCCACAGGATCCAGCTCTGGTCGGAACGGGTGCGCGGGATGTAGAAGCGCAGCACACGGTCAAGCCGCTCCACCGCGGGCCCGGAGTCGCGCACGATCTCGCCGAGCCGCACCACCTCGCCGTCGATGGTCGAGCGGAGCATCGCGGTGATCAGGTCGTCCTTGGTGGCGAAATGGTAGTGGATCAGCCCGCCGCTGACGTTGGTCGCCTTGGCGATGTCGGCGACGCGGGTGCTGGAGATGCCGCGTTCCAGCACGACGCGGCGCGCGGCCTCCAGCAACTCGGCCCGCCGCTGGTCGGCCTGGTCGGCCCTGCTGCCCCGCATCCCCGTCGAACGCCCGGCACTGTGCACGGCTAGATGCTACTCCGTAACCGCTCGCCGTAACCGTCTCACCATCGACGGTGCCGCTTGTCCCATCGGGGTTCCCGTAGCTCGTGACCTCAGGGGGGTCCGGGCCGGCCGGCGGCATGCCGCCACCCTCGTCCCCCGCGGGGAACGACTCCAAAGACGTGGTGTCTGTCCTGGGCCGCCCCGCGCCGTGACCATAAGGTGGTGGGTCCGTCGCCTGTTAGCGCTAACATCATTCTTTCTGTCGCGGTTCCATCTCTGCCGGAATGCTGTGGTGGCAGGGCCGAGCCAATACGTGGCGCAGGCGATCGTCAAGGCAGGCACACCGCGCCCACGGAGGGACGACAGAAGGGCACGCGGCTCACCAGGCACTATCGGCATGCGCCGATGGTGACAGGGAGGACATATCGCTGAAACTTTCTCACGGCACTTGACATGTTTCGTCATGGTTTCCACACTGTGTCCCCAAGGCGGTTCCCTTGTGCCATGTGGTGGCCCACGGCAGGGACCGCCGTCCGCGACGCCCTGGTGGTGTGCGTTCCCTGATCACGGGACGCGGCGTCGATCGCGTGGGGTGACCTCCCCGCGTGTCCGCCTTTCCGTGATTAGGTCTGGAGCACTCAGTCATGGGCACGAACGCCATACCCACGCCGGGACACCGGCGACCCCTCACAGGCCTACGGGCCATGATCGCCGGCGCGGCCGGCGTCCTTGTCGCCGTCACGGCGCTGACGGTGCCGACCGCGGCCGGTGCCGCGGAGAGCACGCTCGGCGCGGCGGCCGCGCAGAGCGGCCGGTACTTCGGCGCCGCGATCGCCGCGGGCAAGCTCGGCGACTCGCAGTACACCACGATCGCCAACCGTGAGTTCAACATGATCACGGCCGAGAACGAGATGAAGATCGACGCCACCGAACCCAACCGGGGGCAGTTCAACTTCACCCAGGGCGACCGCATCTACAACTGGGCCGTGCAGAACGGCAAGCGCGTGCGCGGCCACACACTGGCCTGGCACAACCAGCAGCCCGGATGGATGCAGTCACTCAGCGGCAGCAGTCTGCGCCAGGCGATGATCGACCACATCAACGGCGTCATGGGCCACTACCGGGGCAAGATCTACGCCTGGGACGTGGTCAACGAGGCGTTCGCCGACGGCAACTCCGGCGGGCGCCGCGACTCCAACCTGCAGCGCACCGGCAACGACTGGATCGAGGTCGCGTTCCGCACCGCGCGGGCCGCCGACCCGGCCGCCAAGCTCTGCTACAACGACTACAACATCGACAACTGGACCTGGGCCAAGACCCAGGCCGTGTACAACATGGTGCGCGACTTCAAGCAGCGCGGCGTGCCGATCGACTGCGTGGGCCTGCAGTCCCACTTCAACGCCAACAGCGCCTACAACAGCAACTACCGCACCACCATCTCCAGCTTCGCCGCCCTCGGCGTCGACGTGCAGATCACCGAGCTGGACATCCAGGGCGGCTCCGCCCAGACCTACGCCGCGGTGACCAACGACTGCCTGGCGGTACCCCGCTGCACCGGCATCACCGTGTGGGGCGTGCGCGACACCGACTCCTGGCTCGGGTCCGGCGCCGCCGCCCTGCTGTTCGACGGCAGCGGCAACAAGAAGCCCGCGTACACCTCGGTGCTCAACGCACTCAACGCCGCGACTCCGAGCCCGACCGTCACGCCAACCGTCACGCCGACGGTCACCCCGACCGCCACGCCGACCGGTGGCACCGGTACCGGGCAGATCAGAGGCGTGGGATCCGGACGCTGCGTGGACGTGCCGAACAACAGCACCACCGACGGCCAGCAGCTCAACATCTGGGACTGCCACGGCAACGCCAACCAGCAGTGGACCTACACCTCCGCCCAGGAGTTCCGCGTCTACGGCAACAAGTGCATGGACGCCGGCGGCACCGCCAACGGCGCCAGGGTCCAGATCTACTCCTGCCACGGCGGCAACAACCAGAAGTGGCGCGTCAACTCCAACGGCACCATCACCGGCGTGCAGTCCGGCCTCTGCATCGACGCCACGGGCGCCGGCACGGCCAACGGCGTCCTGCTCCAGATGTACTCCTGCCACGGCAACACCAACCAGCAGTGGAACTGGACCGGCGGCACCGTCCCCACCCCCACCGTCACCCCGACCGGCAGCCCCACGCCGACCCCGACGCCGACCGGCACGTGCCAGCTCCCGTCGTCGTACCGCTGGACCTCCACGGGCCCGCTGGCGCAGCCGAGGTCGGGCTGGGTCTCGCTGAAGGACTTCACCGTCGCGCCGTACCAGGGCAGGCATCTCGTCTACGCCACGACGCACGACTTCGGGTCGAGCTGGGGTTCGATGAACTTCAGCACCGTCGCCAACCTGACCGACCTGGGCTCGGCCAGCCAGAACGCGATGAGCTCCGGCACCGTCGCGCCGACGCTGTTCTACTTCGCCCCGAGGAACATCTGGGTGCTGGCCTACCAGTGGGGCGGTACCGCGTTCTCGTACCGGACCTCCAGCGACCCCACCAACCCCAACGGCTGGTCGGCGCAGCAGACCCTGTCCACCGCGAGCATCTCCAACTCACAAACCGGCCCGATCGACCAGACCCTCATCGCCGACGACCAGAACATGTACCTGTTCTTCAACGGCGACAACGGCCGGGTCTACCGGCAAAGCATGCCGATCGGCAACTTCCCCAGCAGCTTCGGCTCCACCTACACCACGATCATGACCGACACGACCAACAACCTGTTCGAGGCGGTCCAGGTCTACAAGCTCCAGGGCCAGCAGCGCTACCTCATGCTGGTGGAGGCCATCGGCTCCCAGGGCCGCTACTTCCGCTCCTTCACCGCCACCAGCCTCGGCGGCACCTGGACCCCCAACGCCGCGACCGAGAGCAACCCGTTCGCCGGCAAGGCCAACAGCGGCGCCACCTGGACCAACGACATCAGCCACGGTGAACTGATCCGCGTCAGCGCCGACCAGACCTTCACCGTCGACCCCTGCAACCTCCAGCTCCTCTACCAAGGCCGCAGCCCCAGCTCCGACGGCACCGAATACGGCCTGCTCCCCTACCGCCCGGGCCTGCTGACCCGGCAGTGATGACAGTACGAAACTGACAGTACGAAACTGAGGGCGGGCTCGGCGCGAGGCCGAGCCCGCCCGTCTGCGGACGGCTCTGTTCCGCCCGCCCCGGGATCCCGCGCGGAACCTCCGTACCACCCGCGCCGGGATCCCGCTCGACCGTCTCCCGCGCCCCGGACCCCGCTCAGATGATCTCTATCTCGATCTGCTGCCGGTTCTGGTCCAGGTACTCGTTCCGCCCGCCCGCGTGCCGCCGTTCGCCGTCCGAGAAGAAGAGCGTGGCCGACACGTTGAACTTCCACGTGTCATGCCCCCTCCCCCCTTGCGGATGGATCCGTATCACGAGCCGCCCGCCCTTCATGGACGTCCACGTGCCCCGCCCGACGATCGTCAGCCCGTACGGCCCGTCGTCCTCGTCGTCGTCCCAGGTGTCGTCGCCGAAGTGCTCGTCCAGCCGCGCCACCTCGATCCCCCGGTTGTCCCGCACCGTGGTGAACAACTCGGTGTTGTGATCCTTGTCATCGTCATTGGTGTGATACAGCACCTCGACCGCCGTCAACGTCGCCTCATCCGCCGAAGCGACCCCACCGAGACAGACCCCCAGCACCAGCACCACCCCGAACACGCACCCGCGAACCCCACGTCCCATCGCACGCTCCACTCTCGTCACCTGCCGGAAGGTCGCGGGCCCACCGGCGGCCGAACGGGACCATGATCGCCCGGCCACCGGCCCACCACCGCCCGCACCGGCGAACGGCCCGCACAACCGAGCTTATGCTCACGCAAAGTAGCATTGCAATTACTTTACGTGACCAAGAGTGGCCGCCCCGTCACCCCTCAGCACTCACGGCTCACTACCGGATCAGGGAGAAGTGCGAATCCCTACAAGTCAGGACATAGCGATGAAGGCATCCGCCTTGACGCCGGCGACGAAGGACCGCCACTCGGAGGAACCGAGAAGCAGCCCAGGCCCATCCGCGACCTTGCTGTCGCGTACCGCGACCACGCCGGGCAGGTTGTCGGCGACCTCGACGCACTGGCCGCCGTTACCGCCAGAGAAAGACGACTTCCGCCACACGGCGGCACTCAGGTCCATTCCTGCCTCGCTTTCTCGATCATTTGGATGGATATGCGCTCAGGATAGGCCCAGAGCAGTATCGCTTCATATCGGTTCCGGGTCGAGATCACCATGTCGTGCTCGGTCGTCACCTGTCCTTCGGCCGAAGAGTCCGCGTGAATAGCGGGCGGCCGTCCGTCCTTGAGCTCGGCAATCATGAAGGCTCCCAGCAAGCCGATGAGGCAGTGTGGGTCGACGAGCTGGAGGGAGACGTTGGGCTTTTCGGTGATTTCCAGGAGGTAGTCGAACTGCTCCCGCATCACCTCCGGCCCGCCGACCTGACGACGCAGCACACCCTCGTCGACGAGCGCCACGAGCAGGGGTGGATCATCGCGGTCTAGGATGCCCTGCCGCTGCGCGCGGGCCTCGATGCGTGCCTCCACCTCCTCAGGGGCGATCTGGGGCTCCTGGTGGAAGATGTGCCGGGCGTAGGCCGGGGTCTGGAGGAGGCCGGGGACCAGCAGAGGGTCCCAGGACCAGAGGACACGGGCAGCCGGCTCGATCTCGTCGGCCCAGTCCATGAACCATGACGGCCCGCTGGGACGGGCGACGATGCGCTGACGCAGGTCGGTGAAGAAAGTGTTGTCGCCCGAGCCGAAGAGCCGGTCCAGCCGCTCGGCGTCGGACACCGACGGGGTACGGGTGGCGGCCTCCAGGCGGCTCACCTGGGTCTGTGTGCAGCCCAGCCGTGCGGCCACGGCCGCCTGGGACAGTTGGGCGGCCTCCCGAAGGCGGCGCATCTCGGCACCGAAACGCGCGCGGGGGGATTCCGGGCCCGGGAAAGGCTCGACGCTCATCGCGTTCCTCCAGAAAGAGGTGAAAAACGGACTTTTTAGCTTTGGAGTAATGCCGGACGATGGTTTATCTAAACCAACCGACTGTCATCACAGGTCATCTTCTGGGGCCCGATTCCGATCTGGGTTCGCTGGTCACGGGGGCAATCTAAGCACACGCCTTCTTCGTTCAGCTGACAAAGAAAAGTAATTCATCGCCCGTGGACCAGCGAGGGGACGAGTTATGTGTGATCGGGAGAACGCTCTTTCGTGCCCCGGCGGCCCGGCGGCGCCGGGGACGGGCCCTGCGGCGGGCGTGGCCGCGCCGGCGGTGGTCGTGCGGCCGGACGAGCAGGTCCTGCGGCACGGCGGCGAGATGCCCGGCCCGGACGTGTGGAGCGCGGACTTCCCCGCCGGGGTCGCCTCCGTGCCGGCGGCACGGGCGTGGGCGCGCGGGCCGCTGGGCACGCGTGTCGTCCCCCCGGCACTGGACGACGTCCTGCTCCTGTTGAGTGAGGTCGTCACCAACGCGGTGACGTACTCAGCCTCGGGGAGCACAGCGGGTGGGCGGGTGACCGTGCGCGTGGCCGTCTCCTCCCGGCTGGTTCACGTGGAGGTGACCGACGCCGGGTCGGCCACGAGCGCCCCCGTGGCCCGGGTCGTGGAGGCCGACAGCGAGGGCGGCCGGGGCCTGTGGCTGGTCAACGTGATCGCGACCGCCTGGGGCTCGCACCACGACGCCGAGTCGGGCAGGACGGTGTGGTTCCAGTCGGCGCTGTAGGCGGGTCGCGATCAGCCGGCGCTCAGGCCGCGGGCGGGAACGGCCCTGGCAGTGGGGGCCGTGCTGTGCTCAACTGTGCGGCGTGGGCAGGAGGGAAGCGCCGCTCGACCCCGATGAGGGGCCGGTGCAGGCTTTCGCACATGAGCTCCGTGAGCTGCGGCGCGGCGCGGGGAACCCGCCGTACCGCGCGCTGGCGGCCAAGGCGTACTGCTCGGCGTCCGCGCTGGCGAGCGCGGCCGGCGGGAAGGAACTGCCGTCCCTGAACGTCACACTCGCGTACGTCCGGGCCTGCGGCGGGGACGAGGCCGTGTGGGAGCGGCGGTGGCGGGAGCTGAACGTCCAGGTCGCACGTCCGCCCGCACCGGTCCGCCCGGTGGAGGACAGGGTCCCGAGGACGCGGGTTCCGGGGACGCGGGTTCCGGGGACGCGGGTTCGGTGGATCGGCCTCGCGGTGGTGCTCGTGGTGGTGGTCGCCGGGCTTGTGCTGCTGCGCGGGGGCGGCGCCGTCGAACCCGTCGAACTCATCCCCCTGGCTGGCACCGCGTCCTGGCGGTCCGGGCAGGGGCCGGTGGCGTGGGGCTCGGGGTCGCGGGTCCAGGCGGGAGCGGTCAACCTCTCGCTCCAGGCTCCCATGGAAAGTGGCGTCCGCGTCGAGCGTGTGCTGGGGACCCACCCGGAATGGGTCCCTCATGGTTACCTCGAAGGCGATTTCACGCTGCCCCGGCCCATTCATGAGAACGACCATTTCGTGGCGTCAGTGGGGTTCTACGTCGACGAGCCGGGTTTCGCGACCGGTGACCGGGTGGGCGGCGAAGTGGACTTCTCGGTGTACGTCCTGGACGAGGGCGGACCGCGACGGGTGGCGCTCGTCCGCGACGTGGGGAACGACTGGCGGACCCCGCGGCTCGACGTCGACCTATCACCGTACGAAGGGGCGACGAGCCTGCGGATCCGGGTCGACGCCGGGGACACCGCGGCGCAGGACTGGGCGGGCTGGTGGGACATGCGGCTGGAGCCTCGGCCGTGATTGTCCGCGGTTTGTGCAGAGGACCGCTGGACAACGAAAGCGCAGCTAGAGAAGGGCCATGGACATTGAGAACGCGGCACCGCCCGTTCGCGAAAACATTGGGAAAACCGTTCTGGCGGTCCTCGCCGCCATCCTGACGACGCTCGCACTGGCGGTCGTCCCACCGCCGGCGCTCGCCGATCCCGCGCAGGTCTGCCGGCTGACGATCATCCTCACCACCGGTGACGACGGCATCCGCGAGGACTCCACCGAGATCATCCGGGTCGGTGGCCGGCCGGTGACGTTCCTGGATTCCGACGGCGACGGGGAGCCGGACAGACAGCCCTTCCACCGGGGCGGGACCGGCGACGACCGGAATCGCCAATTCGTCTGGGCGGCCGAACTGGACGGCTGCGCGGACGGCACCCAGCTCGCTCAGGGCGTCGAGTTCGAGCACCAGACGGACGCCGACGACCTGTTCGCCGACAACTGGGACCTGCGGGAGCTCAAGATCGTGGACGCCGGCACCGGGTTCGTGATCTTCAATGCCGGCCATTCCGGCAGTCGCCTGCACCGCTTCCACAAGCACACCGGCCAGAAATGGAACACCAGCGAGGCCGCTCCTGACTTCACGCCGGGCCGTACCGGGGTGTGCCGGCTGGGGTTCGTCCTCGCCACCGGCTTCCAGGACGGCATCCGCGACGACTCCACCGAGATCATCCGGCTGGGCGGGCAGGCGGTGACGTTCCTCGACTCCGACGGGAACGGCGAGCCCGACCCGGCCACCGGTCACCGGGGGGGCACCGGCGACACGACGAACGGCACGTTCATCTGGGAGGCCCGGCTGACGCCGTGCGTCCCCGCGCGGGAGCTCGTCAACGGGTTCGAGTTCGAGCACATCTCACGGGAGAGCAACGACGGGAGCGACTCCGACAACTGGGACCTGGCGGGGCTGCAGATCATCGACCGGGACACCGGCGCCGTCTACTTCTCGGCGGACACGACCGGAGACCGGGTGCTCAACCGGTTCCAGGTGAACAAGAACCGCGTGTGGAACACCAACCAGGCCTGGGCGACCTCCGATTCGGACGACGACGGAGACGGTCTGTTCGATGACTGGGAGCGCCATGGCTACGACCACGACCGCGACTCCCGGATCGACGTCAACCTGCCGGCGATGGGCGCCGACCCGGCGCACAAGGACGTCTTCCTGGAACTGGACTGGGAGGCCGGCCGGGCGCCCCGGCGGACCTGGATCCAGGCGATGAAGAAGGCGTTCGCAGCCGCGCCGGCCGACGCGGGCAAGGCCGCCGTGCGCCTGCTCAACGACAAGGGGATACCCGGCGCCGAGGCGCCGCCGAACCCCGACGGGCGGCCCGGCATCACCCTGCACGTGGACACCGGCGCCCTGGTGGACCCGCGCGCCGCGGAGGGCGCGCCCGGCGGGACCTGCGTGGACGGGGTCGACAACAACAACGACGGCACGACGGACGCCGCGGACGGCGACTGCGGCCTCCTGGACGCCGACGTGGAAGATCCCGGAGCGGGTGACTGCGTGCCGGCCGCCGGCCGGCCGCCCGCCGACGATGACTCGGACGGGCTGACGGACGCCGCCGATCCCGACTGCCTCGTGGGAGATCCGCTGGATCCGGCCGACCGGCGGGGCGGGCAGGTCCGCACCGTCAACGCCTGCGCGCGGGACATGAACTTCTTCGCGGTCCGGAACGCCAACTACGACGCGTCCCGGCGGGCGATCTTCCACTACGGGATCATGGCGGCCCGTCCCGGGACGTGCCCGTCCTCTTCGGGCGGCAGCGGCGAGCGTGGCGGCAACGACTTCGTCGTGTTCAACCTCGACGCGGGCACGATCATGCACGAGCTGGGCCACAACCTGAACCTGAACCACGGCGGCGGCGATCCCATCAACTGCAAGCCCAACTACGTCAGCGTGATGAACTACGACCTGCAGGAGGGCATCAGGCGTGTGGGCGGCGGGCGGATCCTGGACTACTCGCCGCCGCGGATCACGCTCGACGGCTCGCGGCGCGGCCGGGCGCCCCTTGAGACGCTGCATGAGGACAACCTCAGCGAATCCGCCGTACTGGACCCGAGCGACCCCGCGAATCAGTTCGTCTTCGTCAACGCGGCGGGGGCGAAGGTCGCCGGCAACCTCGACGTCCCACCCGACTGGGATCCGAGCCGGACCGGCCCGCTGTCTCCCATCAACGTCAACACCGCCGACAGCGTGACGGGGCAGCCGGCCGGCTGCCGCGACACCCGGTCCGACGAGGAGCTGAAGGGCTCCGACGACTGGGCGACGATATCCCTGCCGTTCGCCCACTTCGGCGACTCCATGACGGCGGACGCCGATGCCGCGGCGGAGCCATCGCCGACCACCGAGCAGATGCGCGCGATGGACGAGCGGCTGGCCGTCACCACCGCCCATCCGATCACGCTCGACGTCACCGGCCTGACCTATCCGTACTTCGGCCTCAGCGGCAAGGGGTGGTGGGACACCCGGCACGCGCAGACGCTGCGGCTGCCGGCCGGGCCGTACACCTTCGTGGTCGGCGGCGTGACCGCCATCCCGTTCCGCGTCACCAGACAGGGGCGGGTCGACTACGACGCGCCGTACGCGTCGCTGCTCGGGGGCAAGGGCACCGGCACGCTGACCCTGATCGGGAAGACCGTCACGATCGATGCCACCGCCCTGGACTATCCCAACTTCGGCATCGGCGGGCAGGGGTGGTGGGACGCCCGGCACACGCAGGCCGTGCGGCTGCTGCCCGGGTCGCACACCTTCGTGATCGGCGGCGTGACCGCCGTCCCGTTCCGCGTCACGGCCGAGGGACACCTCGACTACGACGCGCAGTACGCCTCCGAGCTGTCCGGCAGGGGTACGGCGACGCTCACCGTGACCGGGCACGCCGTCACGGTCGACGCCACCGGGCTGCCCTACTCCTCCTTCAGCCTGTCCGGACAGGGCTGGTGGGACGCGCGGCAGGCGCGGAACCTGCGGCTGGTGGCCGGGCCGCACACCTTCATCCCGTCCGGGTACCCCGACCGTCCCGTGTTCCGGGTCGGCACGGAGGGCCTGGTTCACTACGACAGCCGGTACGCGGCCGTCTTCACCGGCGAGGGAACCACCACGCTGAAAGCCGTCGGCCCGTCCTAGAGATCCACGGCCCTGCTCCCCACCGGAGCAGGGCCGTAAGCCGTCCACGGTCGTCCACCGGGATCCACGACCTCTACCATCGGCGCTCCCCATCATCTGCGCCTGTCTGAGTCCGTTCCGCCGGACTATGTCTAGGGTGTCCTTGTGCCTGCCACGCTCAATGCCGCGAAGACCCGTGAAGCGCTGCGCATATCGGCGCGCGTCTCCCTGGAGATGCTGCTCGTCGTGCTGCTGACCGCCGTAAGCCTGTGGATCCTGGGCCAGATGTGGTCGGTCGTCTGGCCGCTCGTGATCGCCCTGCTCCTCACCACACTGACCTGGCCCCTGGCCCGCTTCCTGCGGCGGCACGGCTGGCCCCCCGCGCTGGCGGCCTCGGCCGTGACCGTCCTGTTCCTGCTGGTCGCGGCCGGCACCATCGTGCTGATCGCCGTCCCGGTGGCGTCCCAGTCCGGCGAGCTGGCCACCGGTGTGCGGAGCGGCATCCAGCAGTTGCGCGACTGGGCCGCGGGGCCGCCGCTGAACTTCGGCGCCGACCAGGTCAGCAGCGCGCTCGACAGCGCGGTCTCCCGCATCCAGGCCAGCGTCGGCAGCATCGTCACCGCCACCCTCACCGGCCTCGGCACCGTGGTCAACGGCCTGGTCACCACCGTCCTGGCGCTCTTCCTGATGTTCTTCTTCCTCAAGGACGGCCCGCGGTTCCTGCCCTGGCTGTCCCGCCAGCTCCCCGGCCGCCTCGCCACGGACGTGCCGGCCGTGGCCGAACGCATCTGGGACTCCCTCGGCGCGTTCGTACGCTCCCAGGCCTTCGTGGGCCTGCTCGACGCCGTCTTCATCGGTCTCGGCCTGTGGATCGTGGGCGTACCGCTGGTCCTCCCCCTAGCCGTCCTGACCTTCGTCTCGGCGTTCATCCCCATCATCGGGGCGCTGTTCGCCGGTTTCGTCGCGGTCCTCATCACGCTGGTGTCCAACGGCCCGACGGACGCGCTGATCGTGCTCGCCATCATCGTCGCCGTGCAGCAGCTCGAAGGAAACGTGTTCCAGCCGATGGTGCAGAGCCGCGGCCTGGGCCTGCACGCCGCGGTGATCCTGCTGGCGGTGACGCTGGGCGGCAGCCTCGCGGGCATCGTCGGCAGCCTCCTCGCCGTACCGGTCGCCGGCCTGGTCGCCGTGGTGTGGAGCTACCTCCGCGAACAGCTCAGCGACCCGCCCCAGGAGCCGGAGACCGACATGCCGGGAATCGACGAACCGGACACCGCCAAGCCGGACACCAGCACGACCGTCCCCGAACGGAAGCCGGTCTGACGCGCCGACGGCCTGGTGGCGCATTCGCCTCGTGATCTCGAGTGAATCATGGAACCAGGGATGCTGGGACTGCTCCGTGTCGCCATGAGCGCGTTCCGTCCCGGCGTCTGACTACAATGTAGTCATGGCACCGACTCCACGGTCGATCAGGTTCGAGGACGCCGTACTCGACAAGCTTGCGCGTTTCGTGATGGAGCACCCTGGTCTCTCCGTGTCCGCGGCGGTGAACCTGCTCGTCGCGGAGGCACTGCGGATGGAAGAGCATCCTGGCATCGTCTTCCGGTCCGGGCCTTCTGGACGGCGTGCGGTGACGGTGAACGGCCCGGATGTCTGGGAGATCGTCCAGGCGGTCAAGACAACTCGTGCATCCGAGACCGACGCGTCGCCCCAGGAGATCATCGAGATGGTCGGCGAACACTCGGGCATCACGTCACAACAGGTCACAACCGCGATTCGCTACTGGTCGGCTTACCCTGAGGAGATAGACGAGCAGATCAAGGCCGCCGAGCAGGCCGCTACAGCCGCGGAGGAGCGGTGGCGCCGTGAGCAGGGCCTACTGGCCTCGTGAGCGCACGGCTTCTGCTGGACGAGATGTTCGCGCCCTATCTGGCGGCGGAACTCAGGGCCAGAGGGTACGACGTGATCACCGTCGCTGAGTGTGACGCGGGGCCAGGCACGCCGGACGACGGCGTGATCGAACTGGCCATTGGTCAGAACCGCTGCGTTCTCACCGAGAACGTCCGTGACTTCGAGATCCTGCGAGTCCAAAGACTCACGCAGGGGCGGCCGTGCGCGGGTCTGCTCTACAGCGCCGCTCACCGCTTCCCCCGCACCAAGTCGGCGATGGGCCGCCTTGTCCACGCGCTGGAGGAGCGGCTCTCGTCTGACCGCCTGCCTCCACCGGGCCAGATCGACTGGCTGCCGTAGACGGCGTCGGCACTCCTTAACCTGGGTCACGATGGAGGCGTCCCGGTCCTCCGTGGCCGTGTCCTCACTGGTGCACCAGCAGCAGTACCTCGTTCCCCATGATGCGGCCCTCGGCGCGCTCCTGGAGAGTCAGCGTCATCGGGTCACAGGGGGCCGAGCGGTCCAGGATCGGGGCGATCGACGCGTGCACGCCTTCGGCCAGGCCCAGTGCCGTGGCCATCGGCTCGCCGTGGTCGCCTGGCAGGTCGCGCAGCAGGTCAACGGCGCGT
The DNA here is from genome assembly GCF_039871875.1 of Sphaerisporangium sp. B11E5. Lineage (NCBI taxonomy): Bacteria > Bacillati > Actinomycetota > Actinomycetes > Streptosporangiales > Streptosporangiaceae > Sphaerisporangium > Sphaerisporangium sp. B11E5. The sequence goes on from NZ_JBDPMD010000065.1 coordinate 30,978, forward strand.
CGCAGCAGGATGTCCGGCGGCTTGCGTGTGGTCTCGCGTGACTTCAGCGGGCCGCGTACCAGGCCGGTGAGGTAGTCGTCGAAGTCCGCCACCTCCTCACCGGGCCGTGACCTGCGGCCTCTGGTCGTCGCGCGGCAGGCGAGGAGAAGCTGGAACGCGTCCAGGGCGGACGGCCGGAAACCGGACAGGCTCGCGTGGTCGAGTGCGGAGTCGCGGTCACGTTCCTTGGCGAGGCCGCCGACGCGCACGCCGAGTTCACGTGCCAGGTCACGTGCCAGTTCACGCACCTGCACGGCGTCGGCCCAGGAGATCAGGCGGGGCAGCCGTTCGACGTGGCCGGCGGGAAGGCGGCCGTCCCTGCCGATGTCGAGGAGACCGGCGGAGCCGACACCTCCGTAGAACGCCCGCTGCCGCACCACGATCCGCAGGTACGGGGTGGTGCTCTCGCGGTCGGCCGCCGGGCGGCGGCGCAGCGTCCGCGCGCCGACCTCGTAGGGCCACGGCACGCCGGGTCGCCCTTGACGACGAGCACCGGGCTCGCGTCGCCGCGCAGGAACGACTCCAGCGGTTTCCGCTCGCCGGGTGGGCCGTTGCACGGCGTCCGCCCGTTGTCGTGCGGCGCTTTAAGCGTGAGGCTCACGTCCACATAAACCTGACGTAATTGCAGGGCGTAAGGCGGATTAGTGCCGACACCAATTGTCTCGATCGCGCGGACGCTGTCCCGCAACTGCCGCAGGTACGTCCCGCGCCGCCCACGCGGCCCCCGCGCCGCCCACGCCTCTGTGTTCCCCCCGGCCAGCACCTCTCCCGACCACAAGCTCAGCGCCGACACGGCGACCGAGACGTACGCCCAGCCCCAGCTCAGCCGCCCGTCGCCGAACACCTGGCTTGTCGCCACGGAAACCGCCACCATTCCCGCCGCGCCCGTCATGATTCGCAAGCCTGTTCTGAGGCCGCTCATCCGACCATCCCGTGTTCCCTCGCCCCGTCCGGGTGTCCTGTTTTCTGTTTGACGCCGGAAATTATCATGAAGGTGCGCGGCCTGTACCCCGAAAGATAAATTGCTATCGGTTGGCGCGGGCAACCAACCGATCAATCGGAGTCGGATTTAAATGTAAACTTTCTCGCCGCCAATAGCCGTTTCGCCGGAGCCGCTGGCGTCACCGCAGCTCACAGGGGCGTTTCGAACCTTTCTTCTGTGCATTCCACGGCCGGCGGGGGGCGGCGAGAGCTTGACGCTGACTGGGTGGTCAGTCAGGTTGGGGGGTGTGAAGCTCACACGTCTGCTCGGGCCGCGGTCGGTGGCGGTGGTCGGGGCGTCCACACGGCCCGGGTCGTACGGGAACCTCGCCGTGGCCAACCTGGTGGCGGCCGGGTTCCCCGGCCCCGTGTTCGGGGTGCACCCCACCGCCGCCGAGGTGCACGGGGTGCCGTGCGTGCCGCGGATCAGGGACCTGCCCCTCGCGCCGGACGCCGTCGTCGTCGCCACACCGGCCGCGACCGTACCGGGACTGGTGGCGGAAGCGGGCGAGCACGGCTGCGGCGGCGCGGTGGTGTTCGCGGCCGGCTTCGCCGAGACGTCGCCTTCGGGTGCCGCGGACGCGCCGGGTGTGCGGTTGCAGGAGGAGCTGGCCGCGGCGGCGGCGCGGTACGACATGCCGGTGTGCGGGCCCAACGGCAACGGGATCGTGGCGGTGGCGGCGCGTGCGCCGCTGTGGGGGGACGCGTACCGGCCGCGGCGCCCCGGGCCGGTGGCGCTGGTGTCGCAGAGCGGCAACCTCGCGGTGAACGCGCTGCTCAGCGCTCGCGGCCTGCGGCTGCACACCGTCGTCTCCTGCGGGAACCAGGCCGTGGTCGACGCCGCCGGCTACCTGACGGCACTCGCCGAGACCGACGGTGTGCGCGCGGTGGGGTTGTACCTGGAGGACGCGGGAGACGGGCGACGGCTCGCCGGCGCCCTAGCCGTCTGCGCCGACCGCGGCATCCGCGTCGCTGTGCTCAAGGGCGGCGGCACCCCGCTAGGCGCCGCCGCCGCGGCCGCCCACACCGGCGCCGTGGCCGGCGACGCACGCATCCTGCGCGCCCTCGTCGAGGAAGCGGGCGGCGCCTGGGCCCACAATCCCCACGACCTCCTCGAACTCGCCAAAACCCTCGCCTGCCCCCCACCCCCCGGCCGCCCCGTCACCACGCCACCCGTGACACCGGCGAGGCACCGTCTCCAGCCCCCGCAGGAGACCAGACGAGAGGTGCCGGACACCGCACACGGAGTGCTCGACACCGGACGCGGGGTACCGGACATCGGACGGGGAGTACCCCACACCAACCACGGACTGCCAGAGACCGGACGAGAAGTACCCCACACCAACCACGGACTGCCAGAGACCGGACGCGGGGTACCCCACACCAACCACGGACTGCCAGAGACCGGACGAGAAGTACCCCACACCAACCACGGAGTACCAGAGACCGGGCGGGGGGTGCTGGTCGTCACCTGCTCCGGTGGGGACGCGGCCGTAGCCGCCGACGAGGCGGCGCGTCATGGGGTTCCGCTGGCCGTGCTGAGCGCGGTCACCAAGGCGGCGCTCGCCTCCGTTTTGCCCGGTACGGCCACTCCGGGCAACCCGCTGGACTACACCGCCGTCATCTTCGGCGACGCCCCGCGGACCGCGGCGGTCATCACCGTCGCCGCGGCCGACGAGTCCGTAGGGCCGGTCCTCGTCTGTTACGACCGGCCCGCGCGCGTGCCCGACGACGCCGCCGCGGAGTGGGACGGGGCGCTCGAAGGCGTCATCGCCGCCGCCGCGGCGCTCCCGGGACGGCTCGTCGTCGCCTCCACCCTGCCCGAGCTCATGCCGGAGGAGATCGCGGAACGCCTGACCGACCACGGCGTCGTCCCGGTCGCCGGGCTCACCGAGGGGGTCCGCTGCGCCGGAGCCCTGCTGCGCCGCCCCGCCGGCGGCGACCGGCTGCGGGACATCGCCGCCGCGGCCACCCGCCCGTACCCCGCCACCGCGGCCACCCAACCAGACCCCGACGGCGGGGCCACCCGCCCGGACCCCGCCACCGCGGCCACCCGACCAGACTCCGACGGCGGGGCCACCCGCCCGGATCCCGACGGCGGGGCCACCCGCCCGGGGCACGCCGGCGGGCTGCGGCTGGCCGAGCATGAGGTCAAGGCCCTGGCCAGGGCTTACGGCATCCCCGTGCCCGCCGGCCAGACGGCGCGCACACCGGACGAGGCCGTGGCGGTGGCGGCCTCCCTCGGCAGACCGGTGGCGGTCAAGCTCAGCAGCCGCACGATCAGCCACAAGACCGACATGGGTGCCGTCGTCCTCGGCGCCCGCGACCCCGAGGAGGTACGGGCCGCGGCCACCCGCCTGCTCGCCCTCCCCGTGGAAGGGGTGCTCCTCGTGGAGGAGATGGCGGCACCGGGGGTCGAGGTGATGCTCGCCGTCCGCCGCGACGGCATGGTGCCGGTGCTGGTCGTGGCTCTCGGGGGCACCTGGGTCGAAGTGCTGGACGACGCCGCGCTGCTCCCTCTGCCGGTCACGGCGGAGCAGGTCGCGGCGGCCGTGCGCCGGCTGCGAGGCTCGGCGCTCCTCACCGGCGGCCGCGGCCGTCCACCGGCCCGCCTCGACGTGTTCGCCGAACTCGCCACCCGCGCCACCGCGCTCGCACACGCCGAGGATCTGGCCCTGCTGGAGTTCAACCCCGTCATCGTGGGCCCTGAAGGCGCGACGGCGGTCGACGCGACGGCCGAACGCGCCGGCGCCTGAGTGCCCGTGTACACACTGATCGTCAGGTCGATCTGGGAGATGCGGATGGGTGCAGCTCGGGCTGAGTGACCGATCACGACGGCATACGTCACGCACGTGACACGACATCTGAGCTGGAGCTTTGACTGTCCACCGACCATGCCCCGATCGGAACCACAGCCAAAGACGAACTGGCTGCAGGCTGGCATGACTACGGTGACTTGCCTGGCCCATCAACGTCAGGTTCCACGCGGAGAGCACGGAGCGGTAGCCACATTGGATCGCGACGCGTAACCGCGACATCCGGGAACCGCCGCTGAGTGACCACGCGGCGCGCAGACGTGCCCCGAGCTATCGGGCGCCCCCTGTCAGCTCCTGAACTGCGTCGATCACGCTGTCCACCACCTCGGTCAGCGGCTTGGACGCATCGATGATCGTCGCGCCATGGCTTTCGTAGATAGCTCGCATCCGAGGATTCCACTTCAGGGCCGCTGCGAGCTCTTCGGGATGTCGACCGAAGGTGTTCGTAGTGCGAGTCGCGAGCCGGTGGCGGAGGATGTCCTCGTCGATCACCAGGCCTACGATGAGGTCGAAAAGATCGCGGACGTCTGCCTCGTTCTCCGCCGACCCGCACAAGAACGTGATTCGGCTGCGAGACTCCTCGACGAGGGTCTCGACCTGCTCGCGGACGATCGCCCACCCGTATCGATCGAGCCAGCCCGCGGGAACTGGATCCGGCGGATCCATCACGACCTCGCCATCAACTCGGTCGATCCAGCGACAGAATCCATCCATGTCGGCGTCGAAGGCGACATAGCCGCGCGCTCGCAACACCCCGCAGACCGCGGACTTACCGGTCCCTGAATTGCCCGTCACCCACACCAAGGTCACGCCACCAGCGTAGACATGACCACCCCCCGGCTGGCGACGCTACCGCCGCGATCAGGCAAGGTGCGGCTTCGACCGAGTCGCTGATCCGGCACACCCGGTGGAAGGCCAAAGCTCCCAGCTCAGATACCGTGCCAAGTGCGTCAAGTACGCCATCGCGACTGGTCACTCAGCCCGAGCTGCACCCGATGCGGATCGTGCGAGTCGTCGTCCCACGAGGGTGATCATCGCCCGCGAGACCATGGCCTCGTGATGCTCGGACAACCGCTCATAGTCCCGCACGCACCGCCTGCGCTGACAGATCCACGACAGGGTCCTGTCCACCACCCACCTGCGGGGCAGGACCACGGAGCCGCTGACGTCGTCACTGCGCTTGACGATCTCCACAGTGAGCCGGAGGTGCTTTTTGGCCCAGGTCACGAGCTTGCCGGTGCCCTGCACCTTCTTGGCCTCTCGCCATAAGCCGGGGATATACGGCGGAATGAATAGGCCGGGCCTTTGTTGAGGCCCCGGCCTGTCGCCCGGGTGAAATCGGCCGCGCGGGTGGAGGGTCAGCGGCCCAGGGCGTTCTGCAGGTCCATGACGTGGTCCTGGGTCTGCTGGAGGAGGGGGCGTAGGGCTTCGGCGACGTCGGGGAGGCCGAGGTCGTTGGCTTGGGCTACTCGGTCGCGGTAGCGCTGGAGTTGGGCTTCCTCCAGGGCGAGGTCCTGTTCCAGGGCGGCGGGGGCTTCGGGGGCGCTCTGGATGTCGGGGACCTTGACCGAGGGGACGCCGCCGAGGAAGGTGATCTGTTCGGCGAGGGTGGTGGCGTGGGTCAGTTCCTGGGTCAGGTGGGCTTTCAGTTCGTCCACCAAGCTCTGGTACTCGGGGCCTTTGATCGTCGCGCTGTGCTGGGTGTACTGGACGATGGAGCGGTACTCGCTCTCCAGGTCCTCGTTCAGGAGGGCGATGAAAGCCTCGTGGTCCACTCTGACCATCCTTTCGCGTGAGCCGTGGTGCGGGCTCCTACCCGGGATATGGATGGCGATGCGGGCCGCACGGCTGGGTCATGGCAAAGGATGGTCAGGTGCCGAGGACGGCCATGGCGGCGTTGTGGCCGGGGATGCCGCTGACGCCGCCGCCGCGGCGGGCGGCGGCGCCGCACAGCAGGACGCGGTCGTGGTGGGTCTCCACGCCCCAGCGGCCGGTGTCGGCGGGGGTCTCGGCGTACGGCCAGGTCAGGTCGCGGTGGAAGATGTGGCCGCCGGGGAGGGCGGCCTCGGTCTCCAGGTCGGCGGGGGTCTTGGCCTCCAGGCACAAGGCGCCGTCAGGGGTGCGCAGGAGGCAGTCCTCCAGGGGCTCGGCGAGCACGCCGTTGATGGAGGCCAGGGTGGCGGCCAGGGCTTGCGCGCGGGCCCTCTCGGGGTCGGCGCGGAACAGGCGGGCGGGCATGTGCAGGCCGAACGACGTCATGGTGTGGGCGCCGGACGCCTGGAGCGCGGGGCCGAGGATGGAAGGGTCGGTGAGCGAGTGGCAGTACACCTCGGCGGGAGGCAGGGACGGGATCCGCCCCGCGGCGGCCTCGGCGTAGGCGCGGGCGAGCTGGTCGTGGCCCTCGTTGATGTGGAAGGTGCCGCTGAACGCCTCGGCGGGGTCCACGGCGGCGTCCTTCAGGCGCGGCAGGCGGGACAGCACCATGTTGACCTTGAGCTGCGCGCCTTCGGGGGTCTCCTGCGGCGCCTCCCCGAGGAGGCGGGCCAGCACGGTGGGCGGGGTGGTGGCGAGCACACGGCCGGCGGTGACGGCGTGCTCGGCGCCCTCGGCGTCGCGGAAGGCGACCTCGCCGGACGACGGATCGATGGCGAGGACCTCCATGCCGGTGCGGATGTCGGCGCCGGCCCTCGTGGCCGCCTCGGCGAGGGCGCCGCTGACCGCGCCCATGCCGCCGACCGGGACGTTCCAGTCGCCGGTGCCGTCCCCGATGACGTGGTACAGGAAGCAGCGGTTGGCGAGCAGGTCCGTCGCGGGGTCGGCGAAGGTGCCGATGAGGGCGTCGGTGAGCACCACGCCGCGCACGGTGTCGTCGGCGAACGTCTCCCCCACCACCTCGCCGATGGGGCGTTCGAACAGGTCGCGCCACAGGTCCGCGTCCGCCACCACGTGGTCGCGCACCTGCGCCCGGTCGCGCAGCGGTTCGAGCAGGGTGGGGGCCAGGCGGGCGGCCACGCGGGCCGTCCCGGCGTAGAAGCGGCGCCACGCGCCGAAGTCCGTCTCGTTCCCGGTGACGGCGGCGAAGGACGCGGCCGTGCGGCGCTCGTCGCCGTTGTCCACCAGCAGGCCGCCGTCGCCGACCGGGGTGTAGGAGGCGAAGCGCCGCCGCCGCAGCTCGAGGCCGAGCCCGAGGTCCGTGACGATCTTGCCGGGGAGCAGGCTGACCAGGTAGGAGTACCGGGACACGCGGGCGTCCACGCCGGGGAACGCCTGGGCGGAGACGGCGAGACCCCCGGCGTACGGCTGCCGTTCCAGCACCAGCACGCGCAGCCCGGCCCGCGCCAGGTAGGCGGCGGCGACCAGCCCGTTGTGCCCGCCGCCCGCGATGACCACCTGGTACTGCGAGCGTCGCATGACAAAGTCTCCTAACCCGGACAGTACGGTGAGACAGCACATCAGGGGAACAAATCTCCCTGGAGCGTACCGACGGAAAGGGCACGGAGCGAGCATGCACACGAGCGGTCCCGGCGAGACGATCATCCAGACCTCCCCCGAGGTCGCCGAGGCCCTGGCCACGGGCGCGCCGGTGGTGGCGCTGGAGAGCACGATCATCTCGCACGGCCTCCCCCAGCCGCGCAACCTGGAGGTCGCCGCCGAGCTGGAGGGCCTGGTCCGGGAGGCCGGGGCGGTGCCCGCCACCATCGCCGTGCTGGACGGCGTGCCGCGCGTGGGCCTCGGCAAGGACGGCCTGGAGCGGATCGCCACCGAGCCGGGCCTGCGCAAGCTCGGCTTCCGCGACCTCGCGCCCGCCGCCGCGCTCGGCGCCAGCGGCGCCACCACCGTCTCGGCCACCGCCTTCCTCGCCGCCCGCGCCGGGATCCGCGTGTTCGCCACCGGCGGCCTCGGCGGCGTGCACCGCGGCTGGACGGCCAGCCAGGACGAGTCCGCCGATCTCGACACCCTCGCCACGACCCGCATCACCGTCGTCTGCGCGGGTGTGAAGTCCATCCTGGACGTGCCCGCCACCCTCCAGCGCCTGGAGACCCGGGGCGTCACGGTCGCCGGGTACCGCACCGGCGACTTCCCCGGGTTCTACCTGCACACCACCGGCCTGCCGGTCGACTGGCGGCTGGACGACCCGGCGCAGGCGGCGGAGATCATGCGGGCGCAGGACCGGCTCGGCGGGCCGGAGGCCGCGCTGATCGTCGCCAACCCGGTGCCTGAGGACGAGCAGCTCGACCCGGCGCTGCACGACCGCGTGCTGGCCGAGGCGCTGGCCGAGGCCGACCGCCAGGGCGTCACCGGCCAGGCGATCACCCCCTTCCTGCTGGACTACCTGGTGCGCGGCACCGGCGGCGCGTCCCTCGAGGCCAACCTCGCCGCCGTCCGCGGCAACACCCGCCTGGCCGGGCGCATCGCCGTGGCCTGGGCCGGGGCCCCCGTCGTGGAGGGCTGAGTGGCGGGCCTGCTCGTCATCGGGGACGTCGTCACCGACGTGGTGGCGCGGCACCGGTCCCCGGTCGCGCCAGGCACCGACACCGAGGCCGACATCGTGCTGCGGCCCGGCGGCTCCGGCGCCAACACCGCCGCGTGGGCCGCCCATCTCGGCGCGGACGCCCGGCTGCTGGCCAGGGCCGGGTACGACACCGGCGCCTGGCACGTCGGCGAGCTCACCCGCGCGGGGGTCACGACGCACGTGCGGATCGACCCCGGGTCCCCCACCGCCGTGGTGATCGCCATGGTGGACGCCGCCGGGGAGCGCACCATGCTCACCACCCGCGGCGCCGGCCGCCGCATCGGGCCCGGCGACTGGGACGACGCGCTGCTGGACGGCGTGGGCCGGATGCACGTCTCGGGGTACACGCTGTTCGCCCCGCCCGGCCTGGAACTGGTCCGCCTGGCGACGCGGGCCGCGCTGGACCGGGGCGCCGCCGTCAGCGTGGACCCGGCGTCCACCGGCTTCCTGCGGGAGTTCGGCCCGGAACGGTTCCTGCGCGAGACGTCAGGCGCCACCCTGATCGTCCCGAACCTCGACGAGGCCCTCCTGCTCACCGGCGCCCCCGGCGCCGCCACCGCCGCCGAGGCCCTGAGCGTGCGCTACGGCACCGCCATCGTCAAACTCGGCGCCGACGGCGCCCTGCTCGCGGCCGGCGGCAGGGTCACCCGCCACGTCCCCGGCCGGCCCGGAGGCGAGACCGTCGACTCCACAGGAGCCGGCGACGCGTTCGCCGCCGGAGTGCTGACGGCCCTCCTCGGCGGCGCCGCGGACCACGAGGCGGTCGAAGCCGGCTGCCGCGCGGGCGCGGCAGCGGTGACACGCCTCGGAGGACGGCCCGTCGCGGCCCTGGCCGGCGAGCCCTCGCACGGCGGTTAGCGCGCCGGGAACCGCTGCCTTCACGGACGGCGGCGAGGGCCCGCGCCACAGTGGGGAACGTCCGGGTCACCGAGGGTGCCGGATCGCCGGGCGGTTCACCCGGCGAGGCGGCCCGGACGTGACGATCTTGCTGGTCGGGGCGGTGCGGCGGGAGGAAACCGGCGCTCGGCCCCCCGAAAAGGGAGGGTGCGCACTATGTTCTCCTTGATGACGCTAATTGCCAGCGTCCGGCGTAAGCTGCACCATTAGCAACATGCGTCACACTCGGGAGGATGCGGTCAGCCGATGGACGCCGATTCAATGATCTGCCTGAGTGATCTGGTACCCGCCCTGCGCTGGAGCCGCCCTCAGCAGGTCGCCGAGGTCCTCGCCGATCCCCGGCTCCCCGGAGGCTGGTGGGCGTCGGTCGCTCTGGGTCGCGCGCTCGGCACGACCGGTGTCGACTGGGTCTGCGACCGTCTGTCCCGGCTGGCCGTGCTCCGCTGGGACCACCTCGCCCTCATGGACGTGCTGCCGGCGCTCCAGGTGCACACGGTGGACCCCGCGCTCACCGGCTGGCCGGAGCCGGCCCGCTCGGCGATCAACGGCATGGGCGGATGGGACCGGCTGCGGCGGCTGACGGCCGCCGACCTGCGGGCCCCCGCGGTGCCCGCCTCGGCCGAAGTGATCATCACGACGGTGTTCAGGGAGATCCTGGGGCGTGTGCCCGCGGTGTCGTCCCAGGGCGCCCCGGCCCCCGCGCCGGCCGCGCCGCCGGCGGCGGCCCCCATGGTGCCGTCCTCCCCCCCGGTGAGGCCGGCCCCGCCGACCAGGGCGGCACCCGCCCCCGCGGCGGCCGCCCCCCCGGTACCGCCCCCGGCCCCCACGCCGCCCGTGTCCGACAACCCGCTCGTGCGGCTGGTGGACGCGGTGTTCCGTGAGTGGACGCCCATGGAGCGGGCCGTGGCGATCGAGCGGCTGTTCGCCGCCGAGCCGATCAGCCTGCGCACCCTCGCCCACGAGCTGCACGTGGACCGGGACGTGTTGTCGCAGGCCCAGCGGGCCGCGGAGGAACGGGTGCTCCACTGGCTGCGGTCACCGGAGTCCACCGCGGTGACCGGCCACCTGTTCCGCCTGACCGAGTGGCTCGGCACCGCCGCGACGGAGGAACAGCTCATCGCGGCCGACCCCGCGCACCCCATCGACGTCCCGTCCCTCGGGACGCCGCTGTGGCGCGTCCTGGTGGCCCTCATGCCCGACCGCCGCCTGCAGGACGGCTGGCTGGTGGTGGGCGACCTGACCCGCCTGCGCGAACGCAGCGTCCAGGTACTGGGCGGCAAGACCAGCGGCGAGGACGCCGTGGAGCTCCTCGGCCAACTGGGCATCCGCGCCCACTCCGCCCAGGCGTGGATCGACTCACTCCCCGAGACGGCGGCCCAGCCCGAGACCTCTTTCTCCGCCACCACCACCGGCGGCTTCCCCGCCCCCCTCCCCCGCCGCACCCCCGGTGCCAACGGCCACCAGATACGCGGCGGCATGCCCATCCCGTCCGTGGCCGGGAACCTCCCCGACGCGCAGACGGCCCAGAGCGCCCTGGCCGCCCTCACGGCCCTCTCCGCCAA
>NZ_JBDPMD010000066.1:0-41492 GCF_039871875.1 Sphaerisporangium sp. B11E5
GGGGTGTTGGGGTCGGTGGTGGGCTGGGGTGTTGGGGTCGGTGGTGGGCTGGGGTGTTGGGGTCGGTGGTGGGCTGGGGTGTTGGGGTCGGTGGTGGGCTGGGGTGTTGGGGTCGGTGGTGGGCTGGGGTGTTGGGGTCGGTGGTGGGCCGAGGTGCTGAGGTCGGTGGTGGGCCGAGGTGCTGAGGTCGGTGGTGGGCCGAGGTGCTGAGGTCGGTGGTGGGCCGGGATGTTGGGGTCGGTGGTGGGCTGGGGTGCTGAGGCCGGGGTGGGTGGTGGGGGGGTGGGTGGATAACCAGGAGTGCTTGGGGGAGGGGGGTCGTACACTAGCTCTATGCGCACTCCCGATTGATCGGCGCAGCATGGACGAGGGGCGGGCCTGCCGGTGGGTCGCCCGCTGTGGTCGTTCTTCACGTCGGCGTTTTCGAAAGATCCCCGTCACCCGTTTCCGGGAGTGTTTCCCTCATCATGATCATCGCGTCTGAAGTCGAACTGCGCGCCGGGTCGCGCCTGCTCATCGAAGGGGCGTCCTTCCGGGTGAACCCGGGGGACCGCATCGGGCTCGTCGGCAGGAACGGCGCGGGGAAGACCACGCTGTGCAAGGTGCTGGCGGGGGAGGGGCTGCCGGCGGCGGGGACCGTGTCGTCGACCGGGAGTGTGGGGTATCTGCCGCAGGATCCGCGCACGGGCGATCTCAGCACGCTGGCACGCGACCGGGTGTTGTCGGCCCGGGGGCTGGACGAGGTGCTGCGGGAGTTGCGGGCGGCCGAGGCCGGCATGGCGTCGGAGGACTCGCGGGTGCGGGACCGGGCGGTGCGGGCGTACGGGCGCCTGGAGGACCGGCTGCACGTGCTGGGAGGGTACGCGGCGGAGGCGGAGGCGGCGTCGATCGCTTCCAGCCTGGGGCTGCCGGACCGGGTGCTGACCCAGCCGCTGGAGACCCTGTCCGGCGGGCAGCGGCGGCGTGTGGAACTGGCCCGCATCTTGTTCAGCGGAGCGGAGACTCTCCTGCTCGACGAGCCGACAAACCACCTCGATGCCGACTCAATCGGGTGGCTTCGTGATTTTTTACGATCCCACCAGGGCGGTTTGATCATTATCAGCCACGACGTCGGGCTTCTTGAAGCCACGGTCAACCGCGTCCTGCACCTCGACGCCAACCGCTGCGTCATCGACACCTACAATGTCGGCTGGACCGCCTACCTCGCCCAGCGCGAGACCGACGAGCGCCGCCGCAAGCGCGAGCGGGCCAACGCCGAGCGCCAGGCCTCCCAGCTCCTGTCCCAGGCCGACCGCATGCGCGCCAAGGCCACCAAGGCCAAGGCCGCCCAGGAGATGGAGCGCCGTGCCCGTCGCCTGCTGTCCGGTGTGGAGGAGGAGCGCCGCGGCGACAAGGTCGCCAAGCTCCGATTCCCCGACCCCGCCCCCTGTGGCCGCACGCCGCTGACGGCCACCGGCCTGTCCAAGTCGTACGGCTCGCTCGAGGTCTTCACCGACGTGGACGCCGCCGTCGACCGCGGCAGCCGGGTCGTCGTGCTCGGCCTGAACGGCGCAGGCAAGACCACGCTGCTGCGCGTGCTCGGCGGCCTGGAGAAGCCCGACACCGGCGAGGTCCGTCCGGGCCACGGCCTCAAGCTCGGCTACTACGCCCAGGAGCACGAGACCCTGGACCCCGGCCGCAGCGTGCTGGAGAACATGCGCTCGGCCGGTCCGGACGTCCCGGACGTGGCGCTGCGCAAGGTCCTCGGCTCCTTCCTGTTCTCCGGCGACGACGCCGACAAGCCCGCTTCCGTGTTGTCCGGAGGGGAGAAGACCCGCCTGGCCCTGGCCACTCTCGTGCTCTCCAGCGCCAACGTCCTGTTGCTCGACGAGCCCACCAACAACCTGGATCCGATCAGCCGCGATCAAGTACTTTCGGCATTGAGGTCGTATTCTGGGGCAATTGTCCTGGTAACACATGACGAAGGGGCCGTTGAGGCGCTACGACCGGATAGGGTGATCTTGCTACCGGACGGAGTGGAAGACGCTTGGAGCGATGAATTTTCCGATCTTGTGGCACTCGCCTGATCTTAATTTGAACGGGTACGGATCTTTTCCCATGGAGTAGGTAGCCGATCCGGCCGAAATGACTGATCATGGCGTGAGTAACGCTGCGGAAGTCTGGCACTACAGGAGGTACTCGTGGCCGAGACTCTGAAGAAGGGCACCCGGGTCACCGGGGCCGATCGCGAAAAACTGGCCGCCGACCTGAAGAAGCGCTACGCCGCGGGTGAGAGCATCCGCGCGCTCGCCGCTTCCACCGGCAGGTCGTACGGGTTCATCCACCGCATCCTGAGCGAGTCCGGCGTGACTCTGCGCGGGCGCGGCGGGGCCACCCGGGGCAAGTCGAAGCGCTAGCAGCCGCCTCGGAAACGCGCGACCGCAGCCGCTCGTTCCCGTGCGGTCGCCGGCTCAGCGCACGTCGGTAGAATCTGATTCTGGAACTGCCAGAAGGTTCGGGACGTGACGGGACGGCGACCCACGAAAAGGAGCGGGCGATGCCGGAAGCGACGCTTGGGGGGAGTGCGGCGGCGATCTCGGCGGGAGATCGGGCCGAGCCGGGTACCGACGGAACGCCCGAGCGTGGCGGAGGTTCGCGTGACGAAGGTTCGCGCGGTGAACCAGAGGTGGCGCCCGAGCGGTTCGGGTCGCGGCACGAAGGTTCGCGCGGTGAACCGGAGATGACGTCCGAGGAGCTCGCGGAGATCGGTTTGCGCTTCGAGGTGGGCGGCGAGATCGCGACGATCACATTGGACCGGCCGGACAAGCGGAACGCCCAGACGTTCGCGACCTGGTCGGCACTGGCACGGATCGGCAGGACCCTGCCGGAGCACGTGCGCGTCGTCGTGGTCAGAGGCGAGGGGCCGTCCTTCTCAGCGGGCATCGACCTGCGCATGTTCACGACGAAGGGATTGCCGGGACAGGGCTCGTTCGCGTCCGTGGCCGCGCTCGACGGCGAGACGTTCCTGGCGCGCATCACCGAGGCCCAGCAGGGCTTCCTGTGGCTGCGCCGCCCGGACATCGTGTCGATAGCGGTGGTACAGGGACACGCGATCGGGGCCGGATTCCAACTGGCCCTGTCCTGTGACCTGAGAATTCTGGCCGACGACGCCAAGTTCTGCATGAAGGAAGCCGCCCTCGGGCTGGTCCCCGACCTGACCGGCACCAAGCCGCTGGTCGAGCTCGTCGGCGTGGCGAAAGCCGTGGAGATCTGCCTCACCGCCCGGACCGTGGGGGCCGAGGAGGCCCTGCGCCTCGGCCTGGCCGAGCGGGTGGTGCCGCGAGAGAGGCTGGACGAGGCGGTGGGTGAGCTGGCGGCCGCGCTGCTCACCACCGACCGGGCCGCGGCGGCGGCCACCAAACGCCTGCTGCTCGGTGCCGCGGACCGCACCCTGGAGGAACAGAGCGCCGCCGAGCGCGCCGAGCAGGCCGAACGGCTGCGGGCGCTGTTCGGGGCGAAGGGCGCCGCGCGGAGGGACGGTTCCGCCCAGAGCTGAGCGGGGAATCGCGCGATCGGTCCGCGCGCTTCGCCGGAGTGGGAACGGGGGGCGTGGCACGCCTCCGGCCCACGCGGGGCCAGGGTTCGGCGAGGACGACAGGGCGGCGATGTCGATGTTGGGCGGGGGATACGGACCCCAGGTGATGCGGTCCCTGAGGCGGGACAGCTCGGTCACCAAGGAACGGCTGACGCCGGGCACGGTGCCGCGCATCGCCCGGTACGCCGGGCCGTACCGGCGGCAGATCGCCGCGTTCCTGCTCCTCGTCGTGGTGGACGCGATGATCGTCATCGCCAACCCGCTGCTGCTCAAATCGATCATCGACGAGGGCATCACGCCCCGCCGCACCGACGTGGTGATCATGCTGGCCCTGGTGATCGCCGGGCTGGCCCTGGTGGACGCCGGCCTCAGCCTGGTGCAGCGGTGGTTCTCCTCCCGCATCGGCGAGGGCCTGATCTACGACCTGCGCACCGAGGTGTTCGACCACGTGCAGCGCATGCCGGTGGCGTTCTTCATGCGGGCGCAGACCGGCGCCCTGGTGTCCCGGCTGAACAGCGACGTCATCGGCGCCCAGCGCGCCATCACCAGCACCCTGTCCACCGTCGTCTCCAACGTCGTGAGCCTCGTCATGGTGCTCGGCGCGATGCTCGTGCTGTCCTGGCAGGTCACGCTGGTCGCCCTGGTCCTGCTTCCGGTCTTCGTGTTCCCCGCCCGCTGGGTGGGGCGCCGCATGTCCAAGCTGACCCGCGAGCAGATGCAACTGGACGCGGAGATGAGCTCGGTGATGACCGAGCGCTTCAACGTCGCGGGCGCCATGGTCGCCAAGCTGTACGGCCGCCCGGCGGACGAGGCGGCCCACTTCAGCGAGCGGGCGGGACGGGTGCGCGATCTCGGCATCGTGGTCGGCATGTACGGCACGGTGTTCCGCGTCGCCCTCGGCCTGGTCGCCGCGCTCGCCACCGCGCTGGTGTACGGCGTGGGCGGCGTTTTCGTGATCACCGGCGCGTTCGAGGTGGGCACCCTGGTGGCGCTGGCCGCGATGCTGATGCGGCTGTACGGGCCGCTGACCAGCCTGTCCAACGTCCACGTGGACGTGATGACGGCCCTGGTGAGCTTCGACCGGGTCTTCGAGGTGCTGGACCTCAAGCCGATGGTCGCCGAGCGGCCGGACGCGCGGCCCGTGCCGGACGGCCCGGTCACCGTCGAGTTCGACGACGTGCGCTTCCGCTACCCCGCGGCCGAGGAGGTGTCGCTGGCCTCCCTGGAGTCGGTGGCCCGGCCGGACACCGGCCAGAGCCAGGAGGTGCTGCGCGGCGTCTCCTTCACCGCCCGCCCGGGTGAGCTGGTCGCGCTGGTCGGCCACTCGGGGGCCGGCAAGACGACGATCACCTCGCTGGTGTCGCGCCTGTACGACGTGACCGGCGGCGCGGTGCTGGTCAACGGGCGGGACGTGCGGGAGCTCACCCTGGCGTCGCTGCACGAGACGGTCGGGGTCGTCATGCAGGACGCCCACCTGTACCACGACACCATCGGCGCCAATCTGCGCTACGCCCGGCCCGGCGCCACCGACGAGGAGATCTGGGAGGCGCTGCGGGCCGCGCAGATCTACGAACTGGTCGAGTCGCTGCCCGACGGCCTGGACACCGTGGTCGGCGACCGCGGCTACCGGCTGTCCGGCGGCGAGAAGCAGCGCATCGCGCTGGCCCGGCTGTTGCTGAAGGCCCCCCGGGTGGTGGTGCTCGACGAGGCCACCGCGCACCTGGACTCCGAGTCCGAGGCCGCCGTGCAGCGGGCACTGAAGACGGCCCTGGCCGGCCGCACGTCCCTGGTGATCGCGCACCGGCTGTCCACCATCCGCGAGGCCGACACCATCCTGGTCATCCACGACGGCCGTGTGGTGGAACGCGGCCGCCACGACGACCTGCTCGCCGCCGGCGGCGCGTACGCCGAGCTGTACCGCACCCAGTTCGAGCACCAGAGGTAGCACGGCTCCCGGTCAGTGGCGCAGGCTGCCCTTCGGGGTGGCGATGTAGCCGAGGCGGGTGAGCTCCTCGCGGGCGATCTTCTCGATCAGCGTGACCTCGTCCGGCTTGAGGCGGGTGCGCCACGCCCCAACGCGGGGCGGCGGTGCGCCGTACAGCGCGACCGTGGAGACCCGCGTCTCCAGGAAGTCCGACACCGCGGCCACCGTCTGCTCGGGGGACGCGGCCAGGTCCTCGTACCGCACGGTGAGCAGTTGGTCACGCGGCATCTCCTTGCGCAGCGCCGCGCTCAGCCGTACCGCGCTGCGCCACCGCAGCGCGCACTTGCCCGCCGGGTCCATGCCCGCCCACTTGGGCAGATGGGCCCCGGAGTTCACCCCGAGGAACGGGCTCGGGAACTCGGTCTCGTCGCTGATCATGCCGGGCTTGGCCCACTCCATGGACGCCCGGTCGGCGAGCATGTCGGCGGTGGCGTCCCTGCCGTCCCGGATGAGCTGGATGAGCCGTGCGTCGGGGAACGCCTGGATCAGCACCGGCGCGCTGTACAGCAGGTCGGGCTCGGCGTCGCCGAACCGGGACACCGCGCCGGGCGAGGCGCACGGCCCGCCGCCGGTCACCGCCCCCGCCTCCCGGCAGGCGGCCGGGCACTCGCCGCACGCCCCTGGCACGAGCTGCCAGGCGTCGGCCAGCGCGTCCCGCAGCACCCGCACCGACCCGCCGCCCTTGCTCCGCATGATCGACGGACGCCGCGCGAAGGTCCGCACGACGCTGGCGACACCCGGGCGGCCCATCGTCATGTGGAAGCCGGGGGACCGTTTGAGCGCGCGGGCCAGCAGGGTCACGCCGGAGTGCGGGGCGCCGAGCACGAAGACGGGGCGGCGGACCTTGGTGCCGTTGACGACGAGAATGTGGGGCGGGGGTCGCATAAGTGAGGACAGTCTGACACCCTTTGCGAGGTGAGCGAACCGGTCACGCCCGGCCCGGCCGGGCGGGGCGTCACCTGGGTAAGAGTACCCATGGTGACCGCCATATCGGCAGATTCCCGGTTTTCTCCGGTCCGTACATCCGCTCGCTAAAGGATCTTCAGGAGGCGCGGCATGACCAGCCAGCGGCTCTGGGTGCCGTCCCGGCTGTGCCCCGGCGACCGGGTGGCGATCGTCGCCCCCTCCGGCCCGGTCGATCCGGTGTGGCTGGCGCGCGGCAGGCACGTGCTGACCGAGATGGGGCTGGACGTCGTCGTGATGCCCCGGGTGCTGAACCGCCGCGGCTACCTCGCCGGGTCCGACGCCGGCCGCGCCGCCGACCTGCAGGACGCCTGGTGCGACCCCGCCATCCGCGCGGTGGTCTGCGCCAGGGGCGGCTACGGCGCCACCCGGCTGCTCGGCCTGCTGGACTGGCAGGCCATGGAGGCCGCCCGCCCCAAGATCCTTCTCGGGTCCAGCGACGTCACCGCGCTGCACCAGGCGTTCGCCGTGCGCCTCGGCGTCGCGAGCTGCTTCGGCCCGATGCCCGCCTGCCAGGCCCTCGGCGACCTCGGTGGCCCTGACCCGGCGACGCTCGCCCACCTGTACGCGTCGCTGTTCGAGAACGGCGAGCCCGCCCCGGTCGCCGGGCAGCAGGTGATCGTGCCCGGCCACGCCGAGGGCCCGCTCACCGGCGGCACCCTCAGCCTGCTCGCGTCGCTGTGCGGCACGCCGTACGCCATGCGCGGCCAGGGCCACATCGTGCTGCTGGAGGACGTGAACGAACAGCCGTACCGCGTGGACCGGCTGGTCACCCAGCTCATGCAGTCGGGGGCGCTGGACGGCGTGATCGGGATCGTGCTCGGCTCGTTCGTGGGCTGTGGCGACCCGCTGCCCACCCTGGTGGAACGGCTGGCCGTGCTGGAGGTGCCCATGATCGCCGGGGTGCCCATCGGGCACGGGACCCCCCAGTTCACCGCATGGCTGGGGGCGGACGCGGTCATCGATACCCAATCGTGCTCTTTGACTTGCCTTTTCCGCGATCCGGCTACGGCACTGTAGGCCCGTCCGGGGGAAGACGCGGTAGTTGGGAGCCTCGATTGGGCTGGTTCGCACGGCATCGAGACCGGTGGGGCGCGGCTCCGCGGCACCTGGTCGAGCTGCTCGCCGGGCGCCCCGCCGTCCGCCCGGCCGAGGACGTCGACCTGGACTCCCTGCTCGGCCTGGTCGCCGAGAGCCTCGGCTACGGCTACGCCTTCACCGGCGACGGCGCCGTGCTCGAACTGTCCGCGCCGCGCCGCACGATCACCGTGCGGCTGGCGGGGCTGCGCCTTGAGGCGGCCCGCCGTCCCCGCGAGGACTGGCCGGTGCTGGTGGCCGAGCACCTGAGCGGCGCGGCCGGCCGTGACCCCGACCTGCCCGACGTGTGCGACCTCGCCGAGGTGCGCCCGCTGCTGCGCACCCGCGTGGTGCGCGCCGAGACCCTGGAGGACCCCTCCCGGGTGATCGGCCGCCACATCGCGGCCGACCTGGTGGAGATCCTCACCGTGTCCGGGCGGGCCGTGCGCCCGGCGGAGGCGTTCTGCTGGCCGGTGACGCCGGGCGAGGCGCTGGACCTCGCCGGGCGCAACGTGCTGGACGACGAGAAGCTCACCACCGAGCGCCTGGACCTCGAAGGCGTGCCCGCGTGGCGGCTCGCCGGCTCGGCGGCCGGCGCGGTGGTCCACCTGCGCCGCGTCGAGGACTACCTGCTGGTCTCGCCGGACGGCGTCATGGTGGTGCTGCCGCACCCCGGCGAGATGATCGTCCACCCGGTGGACGGGTTGTCGGTGATGCGCGCCATCGAGCGCATGTGGCTGCTGGCCCGGCGCGAGTACCGTTCCGGCGAGGGCGGCCTCAGCCCGCACGTCTACTGGTGGAACCACGGGCGGCTCACCCGCATCCAGGCCGACCTGGTGGTGCAGAACGGCCAGCGCCGCCTGGTGGTCGCCCCGCCACCGGAGTTCGCCCGCCTCCTGGCCGACCTGGCCCAGGACCGCTAGGCGCCCGGGACCGCCGGTCTCCTGCCCGGGGCCGTCAGGCCGCCGAGGACCGCCGGCCCCCTCGCCCAGGAGAACCGCTAGTCGTCCGACAGGTACGTGTGCCGCGGCCGGGGGTCCGCACGCGACAGGCTGTGCGCGGTGTGGATCAGCGGCACGTGGCTGAACGCCTGCGGGAAGTTGCCCACCTGGCGGCCGTACCGGGGGTCGTACTCCTCGGCGAGCAGCCCGACGTCGTTGCGCAGCGACAGCAGCCGCTCGAACAGCTCGACCGCCTCGCGCCGCCTGCCCACCATCGCCCTGGCCTCCGCCAGCCAGAAGCTGCACGCCAGGAAGGCGCCCTCACCGCCGGTCAGGCCGTCCACGCTGTTCTCCTGCGCGATGGGGTAGCGCAGCAGGAAGTCGTCGGACATCAGCTCGCGCTCCACGGCCTCGATGGTGCCGGCCACCCGAGGGTCGTCCACCGGCAGGAAACCGGTGTGCGGGATGAGCAGCAGCGACGCGTCCAGCTCGCGTGAGCCGTACGACTGGGTGAAGGAGTTGCGCACCGGGTCGTAGCCCTTCTCCAGCACCTCGGCGTGGATGCGGTCGCGCAGCGCGCGCCACCGGTCCACCGGCCCGCTCTGCCCGAAGCGCTCCACCTGGCGGATCGAGCGGTCGGCGGCCACCCAGGCCATGACCTTGGAGTGCACGAAGTGCCGCCGCGGCCCGCGGACCTCCCACAGGCCCTCGTCCGGCTCGTCCCAGTGGGACTCGAGGTAGTCCATCAGCGAGCGCTGGATCGCCCAGGTGCGCGACACCGCCTCCAGGCCGGACACCCGCGACAGGAACAGGCAGTTCATGACCTCGCCGTACACGTCGAGCTGGAACTGGTCGACGGCGGCGTTGCCGAGGCGCACGGGCCGGGAGCCCTCGTAGCCCTCCAGCCAGGGCAGCTCCATCTCCGGCAGACGGCGCTCGCCGGCCACGCCGTACATGATCTGCAGGTCCTGGGGGCGGCCGGCGATGGCCCGCAGCAGCCACTCCCGCCACTCGCGTGCCTCGTCGACGTACCCGGCGCCGAGCAGCGCGTCCAGGGTCATGGTGGCGTCGCGCAGCCAGCAGTAGCGGTAGTCCCAGTTGCGGATGCCGCCGAGGTCCTCGGGCAGTGACGTGGTGGCCGCGGCGACGATGCCGCCGGTGGGGGCGTACGTGAGGCCCTTGAGGGTGATCAGCGACCGCACCACCGCGTCGCGCCACTCGTCCTTGACGCGGGTGTCGCAGCGGGCCACCCAGGCGCGCCACATGCGCTCGGTCTCGGCCAGCTCCTCCTCGGGGTCGATCGGCTCGGGCTTGGGGGAGTGGGAGGGGTGCCAGGTGAACACCAGCGGCACCCGGTCGCCCGCGGACAGCCGGAACGTCGCCTTGTGAGCGTAGTCGCTGCCGCGCAGCGGCACGGGGGAGTGCAGCCACACCGAGTCGGGCCCGCCGACCGCCTGGAGCAGGCCGCCGTTGCGGCGCACCCACGGCACGATGCGGCCGTAGTCGAACCGGATGCGGATCTGGGTGGCCGCCTCGACGGTGCCGGCGACGCACTCCACGATGCGGACGACGTCCGGCGCGGACTGCCGGGGCGGCATGAAGTCGGTGACCCGCAGCGTGCCGCCCTCGGTGTCCCACTCCGTCTCCAGGATGAGGGTGTCCTCGCGGTAGCGGCGCCGCGTGCTGAGCTGCCGTCCCGCGCCCGCCGGGCCGATCCACCAGTGGCCGTTGCGCTCGTCGCCGAGCAGCGAGGCGAAGCACGCCGGGGAGTCGAAACGGGGCAGGCACAGCCAGTCCACGGAGCCGTCGCGCCCGACGAGGGCGGCGGACTGCATGTCGCCGATGATCGCGTAGTCCTCGATCCGCATGGGGTCACGCTAGTGGGTCGCCGCCATCGGCGTGGCCCGTCGCCGCGGCCGGGTCCACGGCATCAGGAACTGGGTGACGGGCCCGATGGCGACGGCGAACACCACGGTGCCCACGCCGACGGTGCCGCCCAGCAGCCAGCCCGCGGCCAGCACGGAGACCTCGATCAGGGTGCGGGCCACGCGGATGGACAGCCCGAGGCGGTGCAGGCCGGTCATCAGGCCGTCGCGGGGGCCGGGCCCGAGGTCGGCGCCGAGGTACAGCCCGGTGGCGCCGCCGACCAGCACCACGGCGGACAGCAGGTACACCCAGCTCACGAAGAGGCTGTCAGGGGCCGGGGCCAGCCAGATGCTCAGGTCGACGAACAGCCCGAGCAGCACGATGTTGCTCACCGTGCCGATGCCGGGCCTCTGGCGCAGCGGGATCCAGAACACCATGACCAGGGCGCCGACCAGGATGATCCAGGTGCCGACCGACAGCCCGGTCCGCACCGCGAGGCCCTGGTGGAAGACGTCCCAGGGGTCGTTGCCGAGGCCGGACCTGATCTGCAGGCCCACACCCGCGCCGTACAGGACGAGCCCCGCGTACAGGCGGAGCAGGCGAGAGCGGAGAGAATCAGGTGCAGGGAGGGATATTTCGCTCATAGAGGTGCAATGGTGGTGGCCGCTGGTTTGCCGATAAAGAGCCAATCAGCAAAAGTGGCTTTATGGATCGCCATCTCAGCGGGCCGCAGCTCGCCCGGTTGCTCGATCTGCCGACCGGCGCCCGGCCGTACTACCGGGCGCTGGCCGAGGCGGTGCGGACCCTGATCCTGGACGGCCGCCTGCCGGTGCGGGTGCGCATGCCCGCCGAGCGCCACCTCGCCGCGGCGCTCGGCGTGAGCCGCACCACCGTCACCACCGCCTACGACCGGCTCCGCGAGCGCGGCTACCTCGACAGCCGCCAGGGCGCGGGAAGCTGGACGGCCCTGCCCGACCCCGGGGCGCTCGGCGTGGACAACCCCTGGATCGCCTCGGCCGACGACGGCCTGCTGCCGTTGCACATCGCCGCGCCCTCGGCCACCGCCCTGCTGCCCGACGCCGTGGCCGCCGCCACCGATGCCTACCCTCGGTACGGCCTCGGCATGGGCTACGACCCCCTCGGCGTGCCGGCGCTGCGCGCGGCCATCGCCGAGAGGTACGGCGCGCGGGGCGTGCCCACCCGGCCGGAGCAGATCCTCGTCACCTGCGGCGCCCAGCAGGCCATCCACCTGCTGATGACGCTGCTCGGCGGGGCCGGCGACCCGATCGTGGTGGAGTCGCCCACCTACCCGCACGCCCTGGACGCCGCCCGGCTGCGCGGCGCCCGCCTGGTGCCGGTGGGCATCCAGGACGACGGCTGGCACCTGGACCTGCTGGAGGGCGCCCTGCGCCAGTCGGCGGCGCGGCTGGCGTACCTGATCCCCGACTTCCACAACCCGGTGGGGCGCCTCATGGACGACGCCGCCCGGGCGGCGCTCGCCGCGACGGCGCGGCGGTACGACGCCACGGTGCTGGTGGACGAGAGCTGGGCGGAGCTGGCCATCGACGAGGTGCCCGCGGCGGCCCCGCTCGCGGCGTACGACACCGACGGCCGGGTGATCAGCGTCGGCTCGGCGTCCAAGCTGTGGTGGGGCGGCCTGCGCATCGGCTGGGTCCGCGCGACGGCCGCCCTGGTGCGCCGCCTGGCCGTGCTGAGGTCGGCGATGGACATCGCGGCGCCGCTGTTCGAGCAGCTCATGGTGGTCCACCTCATGGAACGCGTCGAGGAGGGCAGGGCCGAGCGGCGCCGGGGGATGGGCGCGTCCCGCGCGGCGCTCGTCGAGGCGCTGCGGGCCGCGCTGCCCGGGTGGGAGTTCACCCCGCCTCCGGGCGGCGGGGCGCTGTGGGTGCGGCTGGACGCGCCGGTGGCCACGCCGCTGGCCGACGCCGCCGCCGCGCGCGGGGTGCGCCTGGCGCCCGGCCCGTGGTTCGGCGTGGACGGCACGCTGGAGCGCTACCTGCGCCTGCCGTTCACGCTGCCGCCGGACGCGCTGCGCGAAGGGGTGCGTGCCCTGGCCGAGGCGCACGCCTCCGGCCTCGCCACGCCGCGCGGCGGGCCCGCCAGGGCGCCGCTCATGCCGTCCCTGTGACGGCGGCCTCCTCGCGCTCCTCGCCCATCAGCACCCGCAGGCGGTGGGCGAAGGCCAGCAGCACGGCCGCGGCGGCCACGGCGACCGCCGCCAGGGTGGAGAAGTACATCGGCTGGGACATGTGGCCGAGCAGCCGCGCGGTCTGCCCGCCGATGGCGTCCCCGACCGCGAACGACAGGTACCACACCCCGAGCATCTGGCTGCGGAACGCCCGCGGGGCCAGCTCGACGGTCACCGACAACCCGACCGGGCTCAGCGACAGCTCGCCGAACACCTGGATCAGGTAGACCCAGAAGAGCCACCAGACCGAGATGCGGCCGGACTGCGCGAGGTCGGCGGCCAGCGCCATGACCACGAAGCTCACGCCGATCATGAACAGGCCGAACGCGAACTTGTGCGCGGCGCCCACCCGGTCGCCGAGCCGCACCCACAGCAACGCGAAGACCGGCACGAAGATCATGATCATGAGAGGGTTGAACGACTGGGTGGTGGCGGCCGTGATGGAGTGGCCGAACAGCCGCAGGTCGGTCTTGGTGGCGGCGAAGTCGTTCAGCACGGTCGGCGCCAGGTCGTAGATCATCCAGAAGATCGCGGCGGCGGCGAACAGCCAGACGTACGCCTTCATCCTGGAGCGTTCCATGGCGGTCAGGCCGTGGTCGCCCAGCAGGATGTAGGCGAAGTAGGCGATCGGGATGCAGACGGTGAACAGGGTGAGCGCCACCGTGAAGCGGTCCACGGTGAGCGTGCCGGTCAGCGCCCACAGGATAATCGCCGCCGCGCCCACGGCCAGGGCGGTCAGCGCCCCGCGTGTGAACCGCGCACGCTCCTGCGGCGTGAGGCGGTGCCCCGGGGCGTCCCCCGCCCCGCGCAGGTGGCGGGCGCCGCGGACGTACTGCACGAGGCCGAGCGCCATGCCCACGGCCGCCGCGCCGAAGCCGAGGTGCCAGCGGCCGCCGGTGGCGAGGTTGCTCACCACGTACGGCGCGGCGAACGCGCCGAGGTTGATGCCGAGGTAGAAGATGGAGAACCCCGCGTCCCGCCGCGCGTTGTCGTCATCCGGGTACAGCCGTCCCACCATGGTGGAGATGTTCGGCTTGAGCAGGCCGGTGCCCACCACGATCAGCCCGAGCCCCGCCCACACCGCCGCCGCGCCGCCCGTGGGCACGGCCATGCAGATGTGGCCCAGCATGATGACGCAGCCGCCGATCAGCACGGCCCTGCGGGCGCCGAGCACCCGGTCGGCGAGCCAGCCGCCGGGCAGCGCCAGCAGGTAGACCAGCGCGCCGTAGACGCCCACCACGGCCGTCGCGGTCGGCTTGGGCAGGCCGAGCCCGCCCTCGGCCGCGGTGGCGATCAGGAAGAAGTACAGGATGGCGCGCAGGCCGTAGAAGCTGAACCTCTCCCACATCTCGGTGAAGAAGAGGGTGACGATGCCGCGCGGATGGCCGAAGATCGTCTCAGGCTCCGCGCGCACGCCGAGGTCTCGGGCCATGACTGGTCCGCCTTCCCCGTCGGGTGCCGTTACGGCGCGCGACCTCCCCCGGGCCGCGTGGAATGTCTTGAATGTAGTAGATATTGCCAAATGTCGGAAACGGTTGGTCAAGTGCGGTGTCAGAAGGTGGTGAAACGGTAACGCATGGTGACGGCATGAGCGCTCCAGGTCACCATGCCGTTCCTCTCACCTGAGGGGTCTTGCTCCTTGTGATCGCCTGTGGTGCGATGCATGCCACCGCGTGCAAGTGAGCACTTTCTGGAGGCGAAATGGCCGACCCCCGGGTCATCTCCGACCGTGACGAGATCGAGAGGCAGATAGCCGGACTCACCATCTGCGAGCAATTCAGGAGAACGGCGGAGCAGCACCCCGACGATCCCGCCTACTCCGACCTGGCGGAGGACGGGTGGAGCACCCTGACCTACTCCGAGGCCCGGCGGCGCGTCCTCGCCATCGCGGCCGGCCTGCACGAGCTCGGCCTGCGGGCCGGCGAGGCGGTCGCGCTGATGATGGTGAACCGCAGCGAGCACGTCCTCGCCGACCTCGGCGCGGTGCACGCCGGCGGCGTGCCGTGCTCCATCTACTCGACGTTCACCCCCGAGCAGATCGCCTTCGTCGCCACCGACGTCGAGGCCAGGTACGCGGTGGTCGGCGCCGCCGACCTTGAGCGCTGGCGGCCGATCCTGCCCCGGCTCACCGGCCTGCGCAAGGTGATCGTGCTGGACGCCGCCCCCGAGGGCGAGCTGTTCATGGGCTGGGACGAACTGGTGGAGCTCGGCGAGCGGCTGCTTGAGGCCGACCCCGCCGCGGTGGAGGCCCGCGCCGCCGCCGTCACCCCCGGCGACACCCTCACCGTGCTGTACACCTCCGGCACCACCGGCAACCCCAAGGGCGTGCCGCTGACCCACCACAACGTCTGCTTCGAGGTCGTGGTCACCGACCGCATGGCCGGGGTGCCGTCGGGCGGCGCGCAGATCTCCTACCTCACCTACGCGCACATCGCCGAGCGGGTGCTCAGCCTCTACCTGCCGCTGATCAAGGCGTCCCACATCCACTTCTGCCCCGACATGACCCAGCTCGGCACGGTGCTCGGCCAGGTCAAGCCGGTCGCGTTCTTCGGGGTGCCGCGGGTGTGGGAGAAGATGATGGCCCGCCTTCAGGCCCTGCTCGCCACCCAGCCGCCGGAGCAGCAGGAGCAGGTGCGGGCCGCCATGGCCGCGGGCCTCGCCTACATCGAGGCCGGCCAGTACGGCCGCACCCCGGGCCCGGAGGTCGTCGCGGCGTACGAGAAGGCCGACGCGGCGCTGCTGTCCATCATCCGCGGCATGATCGGCTTCGGGAACGCCCTCTGGCTCGGCACCGCCGCGGCCCCCATGCCGCTGGAGGTGCAGCGCTTCTTCGCCGGGCTCGGCCTGAAGGTGCTCGACGTGTACGGCATGACCGAGACCAGCGGCGCGTTCACCGCCAACAGCTCGGCGGCGTACAAGCTCGGCACGGTCGGCCGTCCCGGGGAGGGCGTCGAGGTGCG
Source organism: Sphaerisporangium sp. B11E5 (assembly GCF_039871875.1). Classification (NCBI taxonomy): domain Bacteria; kingdom Bacillati; phylum Actinomycetota; class Actinomycetes; order Streptosporangiales; family Streptosporangiaceae; genus Sphaerisporangium; species Sphaerisporangium sp. B11E5. Next base: position 15,575 of record NZ_JBDPMD010000066.1, read on the forward strand.
CATCGCCGAGGACGGCGAGATCATCACCCGCAGCCCCGCCAACACCGCCGGCTACCTCAACCGGCCCGAGGCCACGGCCGAGCTGCTCGACGAGGACGGCTGGCTGCACACCGGCGACGTCGGCGCCATCGACGAGGACGGCTTCGTCAGCATCGTGGACCGCAAGAAGGAGCTCATCATCACCGCGGGCGGCGAGAACATGTCGCCGGCCAACACCGAGGGCTACCTCAAGGAGCACCCGCTCATCGGCCAGGCCCTGGTGTACGGCGACCGGCGGCCGTACGTCGTGGCCGTCCTCACCCTGGACGGCGAGGTGGCGCCGGTGTGGGCGCAGGGCCGCGGCATCGCCTACGGCTCGCTGGCCGAGCTGGCCGAGCACCCCGACGTGCTCAAGGAGGCGGAGGCCGCGGTGACGGCGGCCAACGACAAACTGGCCCGGGTGCAGCAGGTCAAGAAGTGGCGCCTGCTGCCGGACGAGTGGACCGCGGAGACCGAGGAACTGACCCCGAGCCTGAAGCTCAAGCGCCGCGTCATCCACGCCAAGTACGCAGACGTCATCGAAGCGATGTACGTCAGCTGATCGGACATAAGCCTCAATATCCGGACAAAGACCTTAAAAAGGGGTGCGGATCGAGGTTTGGTGTCTGATTCGTAATCATTTATCTCCGCCTAATGTGCAACTTTCTTCCCTTAGTTGGCGTCTATGGGACGTAGGGCACACCCCACCCTGGGATGCCTTTCTCTACGGGGAGAGGAAATTTCCACCATGTTTCAACGCATCGCCACCGTTCTGGTGGCGGCCGCCATGGGCGCCTCGGCGCTCGCGGTGGCGGCTCCGGCGCTCGCAGACCCGGCGCCGGACGCGGTCTCCATCGAATCCGTATCGGTGACCCCCGACCCGGTGGTCATCCACGGACGCGAGAAGGTCGCGGTGACGGCCACGGTCACGACCGTGGGCGCCGAAGACGTCAAGATCGGCTTCGGCCCCGCGGGCGGGTCCGCCTGCAACCCCTGCCCCGGTTCCGCCCCGGCCTCCGCGAGCCCGGAGGTCAAGAAGTGGGACCGGACGATCGTCCTCGACCGGCACGACCCGAGTGGTAAGTGGTTCGTGTACGTGGAGGCGATCGGCGCCGGCGGGAAGGTCGCCGAGGCCAAGGCGTCCTTCTACGTCAAGCACGTCCGTCCCCACCACGGCCCGCGCGCCACGCGCGTCGCCGGCTTCGACGCCTCGCCCGAGCCGGTGAAGAAGGGCCGCAAGCTCTCCCTCACCGGGAAGCTGCAGGTCGCCCGTTGCTACGGCGACTGGTGGTGGGACGGCGACGCCTACGTCGTCGGCGGCTCGCGCTGCGACGACGGGTACCGCTGGCACAACTGGCGTTACGTCGGCTGGAAGGACATCAAGGTGTTCTTCAAGCGGGCGCACGGCAGCAAGTGGGAGTACGTCGACACGATCACCACCAACCCGGACGGGAGCTTCTACACGAAGATCCCGGCCTACTGGTCGGGCACCTGGAAGGTCGTGTTCCCGGGCTCGCGCGGTCTGTACGGCTCCTCGGCGACCGACTACGTGAAGGTCGTCCGATAGGCCGGGTTCGAAGGACGCCCGGTCCCCGGCTCGCCGCCGGGGGCCGGGCGTTCGTCATTCGTCACGGGGGCGCGCGTCGCGCGCCAGCTCCAGGGCCGTGAGGTCGACGGCGCTCAGCGTGAAGATGTTGGCGATCCGCTCCAGGGGCATGCCCCGGTCCCCGAGCTGGGTGATGGTGACCGCGGCGCGCAGCAGGATCCGGCCGAGCACCACCTCGTCCACGTCCGGCATGTCCTTGCGCAGGAAGTCCGCCAGTTGCTGGCCCACCTCCCGGTCGGCGTGGACGCGGGGGTCGTTGAGCTCCGGGCTGGACAGGATGGCCGCCAGATCCCCGCGCTCGTCTTCGGTCAGCTTGCCCAAAGGTCGCCTCCCTGAGCGATGTCGGTACCGCGAGACTATTCGCTCCCGACCGCCGGGGGAACGGCGCCCCTGCGAAGATCGGCCGGCCCCCGCGTCCGTGGGACGGGGGGCCGGCCGATCGCGCTCGCGTGCGCCGTTCAGGAAAGGGCCTCGACCAGCTTGCGGCGCTGCTGGACGCCGAGCCCGCCGATGCGGCGCCGGTCGTCGACACCGGCGCGCTGCATCAGCGCCGCCGCCTTGGTGGGGCCGATGCCGGACAGCGCACGCAGAGCCTGGGAGACCTTGATCCGCTTGACCGTTTCGTCGTCCCGCCGCAGGAGCTCGGCCAGGGTGACGTCGCCGGTCTTCAGCTGGGCGAGGAGCGCGGCACGCGCCTGCCGCACCTCGGTGGCCTTGACGAGGGCCGCCTGGCGTTGCTCCGGGGTGAGAGGGGGGAGGGCCATAGGGTTACTCCTTGACGGACGAAGATCGTTCTTGGCCGGGGCCCCGGCCATCTGCGTGTTCGCCCGTCTGTTACCCCGGTCACGGGCGTTAATCATGCTTTCGCCAAGGATGTCGCCGGCTGGGGCCGTTTCGCCGTCGAAAGATCCAGGCTTGACCCTCTATGTGGGCCCATGTCAGGAAAATTGGGCCTTTTCAGTACGGCCTTCCGCCCTGAATCTCGTGGGGGACACGTGACAAAACCCAAGAGCACGTGTCAAGGAGGAAACAGGTGAGACATCGTCTTCTCGTCGGTCTCATGATCCTGGTGGTGACCCTCGCCACCGGGATCGGCGGCGTGGGGGCCTCGGCCGAGCCGGCCCCGAACCACCAGTACCGTGTCGAGGGCCCCACCACGGCCCCGCAGCGCACGTCCGTCGCGGCCACCGGCGCCTCGATCGACGAGGTCGCGGACACGTCGGTGGTGGTGACGGCCTCGGAGAGCGAGGTCGCGGCCATCAAGGCGCTCGGGTACACCGTCACCCGGCTGCCCCGCCCGCTGTCGCCGGTGGTGCCGAAGCCCCAGGACTTCCCCTCAGCCGACTCCGGCTACCACAACTACGCGGAGATGACCGCGGTCGTGAACCAGGTCGTGGCCGCGTACCCGTCCATCACCAGCAAGTTCACCTACGGCACGTCCTACGGCGGCCGCGCCCTGATCGGCATCAAGATCAGCGACAACGTGACGACGGACGAGAACGAGCCCGAGGTGCTGTTCACCCACCACCAGCACGCGCGCGAGCACCTCACCGTCGAGATGGCGATCCACCTGCTCAACTGGCTCACCAGCAGCTACGCCTCCAACACCAGGATCAGGAACCTCGTCAACTCCCGTGAGATCTGGATCCTGCCCGACCTCAACCCCGACGGCGGCGAGTACGACATCGCCACCGGCTCCTACCGCTCCTGGCGCAAGAACCGCCAGCCCAACTCCGGCTCCACCGCCGTCGGCACCGACCTGAACCGCAACTGGGCTTACCGCTGGGGCTGCTGCGGCGGCTCCTCCACCTCCCCCTCCAGCGACACCTACCGCGGCTCCGCCGCCGAGTCCGCGACCGAGGTCCGCGCCACCGCCAACTGGATCCGCACCCGCGTAGTAGGCGGCGTCCAGCAGATCAAGACCCACATCGACTGGCACACCTACAGCGAACTGGTCCTCTGGCCCTACGGCTACACCTACAACGACACCGCCACCGGCCTCACCCAGGACGACCACGACGCCCTGGAAGCCCTGGGCCGCAACCTGGCCTCCACCAACGGCTACACCCCCCAGCAGTCCAGCGACCTGTACATCACCGACGGCACCATCAACGACTGGCTCTGGGGCAACTGGAAGACCTTCTCCTACACCTTCGAGATGTACCCCCGCACCAGCAGCCCCGGCTTCTACCCCCCCGACGAGAGAATCCAGACCGAGACGACCCGCAACAACGAAGCAGTCCTGAGACTCCTCGAATACTCCGACTGCCCCTACAGAATCACCGGCAAGCAGTCCCAGTACTGCCCCGCCGCCTGACCCTGGACCCCGCACGCACGGCCCGCCCACAGCGGCGGGCCGTGCCGCGTGGACAGGGCTGTCGGGAGGCTGAAGTAGGATTTCCTGTTCAGGAGGCATGGACGGGCGGGTCCGCGGTGAGCGGGAGGCCCCTGGTGCGCTGAAGGTACGATCCCGGGCCGGGTTGTGAGCGCCGGTGACGGCCACCCCGGCGGACGTTGAGCATGCCGTCGCAGTGGAACATGGGGTGCAGACACCTCATGTGCGTCCGTCAGGAACGAGGAGCCCGATCATGACCCCCGACGCCATCGATGACACCGCCAGCTTCGCCGAGCTCGGGCTGCGGCCTGAGTTGCTGCAGGCGCTCGGTGATCTCGGGTATGAGGAGCCGACGCCGATCCAGCGGGAGGCGATCCCGCTGTTGCTCAGCGGGCGTGACCTGCTGGGGCAGGCCGCCACGGGGACGGGGAAGACGGCGGCGTTCGCGCTTCCGATCCTGCAGCGGATGCGGGTGGGGGGGACGCGGGAGGCACCCACGGCGCTGGTGCTGGTGCCGACCCGGGAGCTGGCGGTGCAGGTGTCGGAGGCGGTGCACCGGTACGGGCGCGATCTCGGGACCCGGGTGCTGCCGATCTACGGGGGGCAGCCGATCGGGCGGCAACTGCGCGAGCTCCAGCGAGGAGTGGACGTCGTGGTCGCCACGCCGGGGCGGGCACTGGACCACATCGGGCGCAAGACGCTGCGGCTGGACTCGCTGGAGATGGTGGTCCTCGACGAGGCCGACGAGATGCTCGACATGGGGTTCGCCGACGACATCGAGGCGATCCTGCAGGAGACGCCCGCCGAGCGGCAGACCGTGCTGTTCTCCGCCACCATGCCGCCCCGCATCGACGCCATCGCGCGCAGCCACCTGCGCCAGCCCGAGCGGGTGCAGATCGAGCGGGAGCCCACCGCGCCGGGGGAGGGGCCGCTGGTCCGGCAGAGCGCCTACGTCGTGCCGCGGGCGCACAAGCCGGCTGCGCTCGGGCGGGTGCTGGACGTCGAGGCGCCTGAGGCGACCATCGTGTTCTGCCGCACCCGCGAGGAGGTCGACAGCCTCACCGAGACCATGAACGGCCGCGGCTACCGCGCCGAGGCCCTGCACGGCGGCATGGGCCAGGAGCAGCGCGACCGCGTCATGGCCCGGCTGCGCAACGGCACCGCCGACCTGCTGGTGGCGACCGACGTCGCGGCGCGCGGGCTCGACATCGAGCACCTCACCCACGTGGTCAACTACAACGTCCCCTCGGCACCGGAGTCGTACGTGCACCGCGTGGGCCGCGTCGGGCGCGCCGGCCGCGAGGGCGTGGCGATCACACTGGCCGAGCCGCGCGAGCACCGCATGCTGAAGACGATCGAGCGGGTCACCAAGAACCGCATCACCGTCGAGAAGGTGCCCACCGTGGCCGACCTGCGGGCCCGCCGCCTGGAGCTGACCCGCGCCGCCCTGGAGGAGAGCATCCTCGAGGACGACCTGGAGCACTTCCGCGTGGTGGTGGACACCCTCGCCGACGAGTTCGACGTGATGGAGATCGCCATGGCGGCCGTCAAACTGGCCCACGAGGCCGGCGGAGGCGCCGCCGACGACCAGGAGATCCCCGACGTCCCCCTGCGCGCCGAACGCGAAGGCCGCCCCCGCCGCGACCCCGTGCGCGACGAACGCCGTCCCCGCACCCCCGGCCGCGGCATGACCCGCATCTTCATCGGCGCCGGCCGCAGCTCCGGCATCCGCCCCCAGGACCTGGTGGGCGCCATCGCCAACGAATCCCGCCTGAGCGGCCGCGACATCGGCGCCATCGAGATCGCCGACCGCTTCTCCCTGGTGGAGGTCCCCGACCACGCCACCGACGACGTCATCGCCGCCCTCCGCCAGAGCACCATCAAGGGCAAGAAGCCCACCGTTCGCCGCGAAAGATTCGAATCCCGCTGACCTCGCCCCGCCAGGCGCGCCTCTGCTCCCACGCACGGCCTTCTCCCGCGTGCGCGGCGCTGCGGGTCTCTCCGGGAGGTGGCACGGCGGACCCGGCGCCCTCCGTACGGCGGGGTCAGGCGAGGGCGTTCACGGCGGCGGAGAAGACGCGGGGCAGGGCGCGGGCGCCCGGGACGATGAGGCGTGCCGGGGCCGGGTGGCGGCGGGCGGCGAGCAGGGCGCCCGTGAGGAGGCGGTGGGTGCGGGAGAGGCGGAGCCAGGCACGGTCGTAGGACTCGGGGTGTCCCGCGCGCAGGGCGGCGACCAGGGCCTCGGCGGACAGCAGGGCCAGGGAGACGCCCTCGCCGGTCAGGGCGTCCAGGTAGCCGGCGGCGTCGCCGACCAGGAGCACCCGTCCGGAGACGCGGGATCGTACGCGGCGGCGCATGGGGCCGGCGCCGCGTACGGAGGTCGCCGCCGGCCCGGTCAGGCGGGCCAGCAGGGCGGGGAACGCGCTCAGGTGCTCGTCGTAGGTCCGTCTCTCCGAGCCGAGGACGGCCACCCCCACCAGGTCGTCGGCCACCGGGGTCACGTACGCCTCGCTCCGCGCCGCCCAGTGCACCTCGACGAAGTCGGTCCAGGGAGCCACCCGGTAGTGGCGGCGCAGGCCGTACCGCCGCGCCGCCGCGCCCTCCGGCAGCCCGAGACCGAGCATGTCCCGCAACGGCGAGCGCAGCCCGTCGGCAGCCACCAGCCAGCGCGCCCGGAACGTCTCGGTCTCCGCGTCCCCCATGGTCTTCGCGTTGTCCATGGTGCTCGTGTTGTCGGTGGTGCTGGCGTTGTCGGTGGTGGCGTTGCCGGTGGTGCTCGCGTTGTCTGCGGTGACGTGGTCGGTGGTGCTTGCGTTGTCAACGGTGCTCGCGTTGCCGCCCACGGTGCTCGCGTTGCCGACGGTACGTGCGTCGACGTCGATGGTGCTTGCGGTGCCTATGGTCCTGGCGTCGATGCCAGTGGTGACTGCGGTGCCTATGGTGCTGGAGGTACCGATGGTGCCCGCGTCGACCAGGATCTCCGCGATGTTCCGGCCCTGCGTGCCGTCCATGGCGGCCGTGCCACGCGGCAGGGTGGTCCGGAGGGTGCGGACCTGCGCCTCCACGGAGTCCGGTCCCTGCCGGACGCCGGTGACCTTCCCCTGGACCACCCGGACGCCGAGGGCGGCGGCGCGGGCGGTGAGGGCGGCGTGGAGGCAGGTGCGGCGGACGCCCAGGCCGGGGCCGGCGCGGAAGGGGGCGTCGGCGTGCCTGTGGGGGTCGAGGTAGCGGATGCCGCGCAGGGGATGTCCGGCGGGGTGGACGCCGAGGGCGTGCAGGGCCGCGACGCCGGTGGGCATCAGGCCCTCGCCGCACGCTTTGTCCACGGGGGAGGCGCGCGGTTCCACGACCACGACGCTCATGCCGGCGAGCGCGGCGTTGACGGCGGTGGCCAGGCCGGCGGGACCGCCGCCGGCCACCAGGACGTCGATCACGCGGACCCTCCACGAGCGTCGATCACACGGGCTGTCCGGGTGCCGGTCACGCGGGCCCTCCGGGAGTGTCGGTCACGGGGGCTGTCCGGGTGTCGGTCACGCGGGCTGTCCGGGTGCCGGTCACGTGGGCCCTCCGGGAGTGTCGGTCACGGGGGCTGTCCGGGTGTCGGTCACGTGGGCCCTCCGGGAGGGTCGGTCACGGAGGCTGTCCAGGTGTCGGTCACGTGGGTTCTCCGAGGGTGAGGGCTCGCTCCTCGCAGCGGATCCGTACCACCATCAGGGCGGCGTTCAGCGTGGTGAAGGTCAGGGCCGTGATCCATGCGCCGTGCACCAGTGGCAGTGCCGCACCTTCCACCGCTACCGCCACGTAGTTGGGGTGCCGGAGCCATCGCAGCCGGTAGGGGCCGCGCGTCACCAGCGGCAGCCCGGGTACCACGATCACCTTGGTGTTCCACTGGGGGCCGAGGGCCGTGATGCACCACCACCGCAGGCCTTGCGCCGCGACGACCAGGGCGAGCATCGGCCAGCCGAGCGCGGGCGTGAACGGGCGGTCCAGCAGGCCGGTTTCCAGCAGGCAGCCGGCGAGCAGCCCGGTGTGCAGCGCGACCATCCACGGGTAGTGGCCCGCGCCGAACGTCCGGCCGCCGCGGGCGAGGCTCCAGCGGGCGTTGCGCCGCGCGACCACGAGCTCGGCGAGCCGTTCCACCCCGACGAGCAGGACCAGCAGTACGTACCAGAAGGACATGTCTCCGAACGATACGGGCCAGGCGATCAACGGGCCCGGATGCGCCGTCACCAGCGCAGCAGGACGAGCTCGGAGCAGAACCCGGGGCCGAGGGCCATCATCAGCCCCGGCGTGCCGGGCGGCGGTTGCCGTTCGAGCGTGTCGCGCAGCACGTGCAGCACCGACGAGGACGACAGGTTGCCGATGCCGGCCAGCGACCGCCACGTGACGTCCAGCGCCCCGGCGGGCAGCTCCAGGGTCTCCGCGACCGCGTCGAGCACCTTCGGGCCGCCGGGGTGGCACACCCACGCCGTCACGTCGGCGGGCGTCAGCCCGTGGTCGCCGAGGAACCCGTGCACGTCGTCGGCGAGGTGGGTGCGCACGACGTCCGGCACGCTCGTGTCGAGCACCACGCGGAACCCGCTGTCGGTGACGTCCCAGCCCATCACCGACTCGGTGCCCGGGTACAGGTGCCCGCGCGCCCCCACCACCGTGACGCCGGGGCCGTCCGGGCGGCGGCCGGGCCCGCAGGCGACGACGGCGGCGGCGCCGTCCCCGAACAGGGCGCTCGCCACGAAGTTGACCGGCGTCGCGTCGGCGCGCTGCAACGTGAGCGAGCACAGCTCCACCGACAGCAGCACGGCCACGTGGTCGGGCCACCCGCGCAGGTAGTCGTGCAGCCGGGCGATGCCGGCCGCGCCCGCCACGCAGCCGAGCCCGAAGACGGGCAGGCGCTTGACGTCGGGCCGCATCCCGAGCCGCCCGGCGAGCCGCGCGTCGATGGAGGGCGCCGCGATGCCGGTCACCGACGTGAACATGATCATGTCCACGTCGCGCGGCGTCAGCCCGGCCGCCTCCAGCGCGCCGCTCACCGCCTCGGCGCCCAGCTCGACCGCGGTCTCGACGAACACCTCGTTGGCGGACCCGAAGCCGTCGAGCTTGCCGTACTCCTCCAGCGGCAGCGCCAGGTGCCGGTACTCGACGCGTGCCGCCTGGTGCAGGCGGCGCAGCAGCCGCCGGTCGGCGTCCGGGGGGAGACAGATGCGGGCGAAAGCCTCGGTGATCTCGGACTGGGGGTAGCGGTTGGGGGGCAGCACACCGTGCACAGCGGTGATTCGGGTCATAGGGTTCCCGCTTCGCCGAGAGTGGGGGACACCTGAAGTTTGCCCATCCCCGCAGGGGCCATGCCTCGCGCGACCCGAGGTGATCAGCGGAATTGCACCCGGTCGCGCAATCAATGCGGACGGTGATCCCGGCCGTTTCCCGGATGCCGGAATCCGGCCCCCGGCGGTGCGTGCGCACGCCGGGCGGGCCGGGGACGAGGTGACGGGAACAGGCCGAAGGTGAGAGCGGCGCCGGCGTCAGGGACGGTGGCGGGCGGCGGCCAGCAGGTACGCCTCACGCAGGCCGTCGGTGAGCATGCGGGAGTCGTAGCGGACCGCCGTGCGGGAGGCCAGGGCGCCCCAGCGGGCGCGGGTGGCGGCGTCCTCCAGGCCGCGCAGCAGGGCGACGTACTCGGGGACGGTCCCGGCGTGCAGGTAGGCGTCCTTGAGCCACTCCTGGTAGCAGGGCAGGTCGGTGAGGACGAGCGGCAGGCCCGCGGTCGCGGCCTCGAGGGTGGCGAGGCCGAACGTCTCGTGCTTGGACGGCAGGAAGAACACGTCGGCGGCGGCGCAGTACGCGAAGACGTCCTCACGCGGCACGAGGCCGGTGAAGGTGACGTTGGCCGGGGCGTCCGCGCGCAGCCGGGTCAGCTCCTCGCGGGCGTCGGAGAGCAGGCCGAACTGCATGCCGCCCACCCAGACGAACCGCAGGTGCGGCAGGCTCCTGGCGCACGCCACGAACTCCTCCACCCCCTTGCGCGGCTGGATCTGCCCCACGCCGAGCACCACCGCCCGGTCGTCCCAGCCGAAGCCGGCCCGCAGCTCGGCGCGCCGGTCCAGCAGGGGGCGGATGCGCCGCTCGTCGATCGCGTTGCTCATCGGGAGGATGGGGCCGCGCACCCCGAGCTCCTCCAGCTCCGTCGTGGTCGCCTTGCTGACCGAGAGCACCAGGTCGGCCATGTCGAAGACGGCCCGCATGTACTTGCGCACCAGGCCGTGCACCAGGTGGCTGCCCCTGATGCTGCCGGCGAGCGTCTCCGGGGTGACGTGCGCGCTGATCAGTTTCGGGCCGCGGTGGGCCAGCATCCGGATCACGGCGATCGGGCCCATGGTGTGAACGTGGAGAATTACGTCACGCCGGTAGGCGCGTCTTCCAGAAACACGGGTGAAATCCGGCATGTCATCGACGGCGCGTACGCTTTCCTCGAAAACACTGTGGACGCCGTGGCCGCGCACCGTGTACGCCGACTCGGACATCACACTCACCGGCAGCGGCGGCCGTCGCGCCTCCGCGCTCTCCGTGGTCAGGGGCGCGTCGTCGCCGGAGTGGGGGAGGGACGGTGGGGGGGTCGCCCGGACGGCACGGGAAAACGTACGTCGTCCACGAATTCGCCGGATGCGTTCATTAATCGCGGCCACGGCCTCATGTTAGGGCAAAACACCCGATGACGCTATATACCTGAGTAGCGATAGAAATAGCCGAATATCCATATTGCCGTAAAGAAAGTCAGGTGCCGTGTTCACCCGAGCCGGTTAACGCGCCGTCCCGTCCCGGCCGGCGGGAATCGGCCGGGGGGCGCCGGGGTTTGTCGGTGCGGAGGTGTTTAGTGTGAGGGGGTCCGGTCGTCCGGCAAGGGCGCGGGGGGACCGTAGGGTTGAGGGGTCGGGGTGATGTCGGACCGGCTGGGTTGTGTGGGGGGAAGAGGAGGATTTGGTGCTAGTCGACTCCTTCGGGCGGGTGGCGACGGACCTTCGGGTGTCGCTGACCGACCGGTGCAATCTGCGCTGCGCCTACTGCATGCCGCCGGAGGGGCTGGACTGGCTGCCCAAGCCTGAGCTGCTGACCGCGGACGAGATCTGCAGGCTCGTCGCGATCGGGGTGGAGCGGCTCGGCATCACCGAGGTGCGGTACACCGGGGGAGAGCCCCTGCTGCGTCGCGAGCTGACCGGCATCGTGGCGCGGACCACCGCGCTGCGGCCGCGGCCGCACGTGTCCATCACCTCCAACGGCATCGGTCTCGCCCGGCTCGCCGCGCCGCTTGCGGCGGCGGGCCTCGACCGCGTCAACATCTCCCTGGACACGCTGGACCGCGAGACCTTCGTGCGGCTCGCGCACCGGGACCGGCTGGCGGACGTGCTGGCCGGGCTCTCCGCGGCCGTGGAGGCCGGGCTGCTCCCCGTGAAGGTGAACACCGTGCTGATGCGCGGCGTCAACGAGCACGAGGCGTCCGGGCTGCTGCGGTACTGCCTGGAGCAGGGGTACGAGCTGCGGTTCATCGAGCAGATGCCGCTGGACGCGCAGCACGGGTGGCGGCGCGAGGACATGGTGACCGCGGACGAGATCCTGGAGGCGCTGAGCCGGGAGTTCTCGCTCACGCCGGACGATCCGGCGGGCCGGGGCAGCGCCCCCGCCGAGATCTTCCTCGTGGACGGCGGCCCCGCGCGGGTCGGCGTGATCGGCTCGGTCACCCGGCCGTTCTGCGGCGCCTGCGACCGGGTGCGGCTCACCGCCGACGGCCAGGTACGCAACTGCCTGTTCGCCACCGAGGAGTCCGACCTGCGCGCCGCCCTGCGCGGCGGCGCCACCGACGACGAGATCGCCGCACGCTGGACGTCCGCCGTCCGCGTCAAGCGCGCCGGCCACGGCATCGACGACCCGGCGTTCCTCCAGCCCTCCCGCCCCATGTCGGCCATCGGCGGCTGAGACCCATGCCCGGCACACCCGAGGCGGCGGCGCGGTACGACGCGGTGGTGCTCGCCGGAGGCGCGGCACGCAGGTTCGGCGGGGCCGACAAGCCCGGCGCGGAGGTGGGCGGACGCCCCTTGATCGAGCGGGTCGCGGCCGCCGTCCCCGGCGCGGCGCGTCTGGTGGTGGTGGGCCCCGCACGGACCGGCCTGGACGGGGCTCTGTTCGTCCAGGAGAGCCCGCCGGGCGGCGGTCCGGTACCCGCGCTGCGGGCGGGTCTCCAGGCCGTCACGGCGCCCTGGATCGCCTTGCTCGCCGCGGATCTGCCGTTCCTGCGCTCCGATCACGTCACCCGCCTGCTGTGCGCGTCCGAGGCCGCCGCCGGGGCCGTCCTGGTGGACGACGAGGGCCGGGAGCAGTGGCTCGCCGGGGTGTGGCGCACCGCCCCTCTCAGGGAAGCTCTGCGCGCTTACGAAGGCCGTTCCCTCCACGGCCTGCTGAGCCCTCTGGGTCCGGTGTGTCTCACCCCGCGGTTCGAGGACTCCGCCCCTCCGCCGTGGTTCGATTGCGACACCCCCGCCGACCTGGCCACCGCCCGCGGAACGACACCATGGAGGACACGATGAACGTGCTGGCCGAGTGGACGGCCCTGGTCTGCAAGGAGCTGGGCATCGACCAGGAGACCGTGGACCGCGACGCCGTCCTGGACCTGACGAGGGACGTGGCCCACGGCGTGGCACGCCCCGCCGCCCCCCTGACGGCCTATCTGCTGGGCCTGGCCCAGGGCGCCGGCACCGCCCCGCCCGACGCCCACGCCCGCCTCACCGCCCTGGCCCGCAACTGGGGCCAGGCCACCGCGGAGACCCTGGGCGACCACTGACCCCCGCCGTCACGGCGCCGGTGAAGGAGCGTCCCCGCGGGGCCGCGGGAAAGTGGCCGGATGTGGACACCCGGCTCGGTGCCGTGGAGTACCGATAACGGCGAGAGAGTGCGGCGCTGAGAGAAACGGACAAAGGTCCGAGAATGGGCGACGCCGGGTGGTTACGGGGGCAAACCACCCGGCGTCGCTTCATCGGCGTTCCGACGGGGGCCCGGAACGCCGGCACGAGCGCTCCGACGGGGGACCAGAGCGCTTGCTTAAAGCGTACACCTACAACCCATGGGTTGCGTCAAGAGTTAGTCACGACCCGATCTCGCGTCGGTGGCGTGGTATCTCGGTTTGGTTAGGTTTCTCCGCGTCGAAGCCCGAGCTCGCTCCGCGGTTCGGCTGGTTGGCGCCGATCACGGCGAAGTAGGGGAGGAAGACGGCTCCGGCCACGAAAACGAGGCGGATCGGCCAGGGGACGTTCAGCACCACGGCCAGGATGAGGCACACGGTGCGGATGCCCATCTGGACGAAATAGATCTTCTCACGGCGACCGATGTCGGCGGAGAGGGACGGCTGCGCGTCGGTGACCTGGTGTACGACCTTGCGGTCGCGCCTGACCTTCACACCATCCACGGTAGCCCCACGGCGCACCGGGGTGGGAGGCGGCACGAGAGGGCCCGGCGTCATACGATCAAGGTCAGGGCCGCCCATGTGAGGAGAACAGGATGACGGATCGTACGTACCGCGTGACCGAGATCGTCGGCACGTCCCCCGAGAGCGTGGACCAGGCGATACGGAACGGGATCCGCCGGGCCGCCGAGACTCTGCGCCACCTGGACTGGTTCGAGGTCACCGAGGTGCGCGGCCACATCCAGGACGGCGAGATCGGGCACTACCAGGTGGGCATGAAGGTCGGCTTCCGCCTGGAGGACTCCTGACGGCCGGGAGAGCCCGGCACGGCCGGAAGGGCTCGTGAACAGCCCGAGCGACTCCTGACCGCCCGCAGGACCGAAGCGGGAAGGGCCGCCGCCCCGCGCGTGGCCGAGCCGGTGCCGGGACGAACGACCCGGCACCGGCGAAGGACGGTGTCAGTTGGCCTGGCTCACCGTGGACATGTTGAAGTCCGGCACCCGCACGGCCGGCATGATGGACCGGGTGAAGTAGTCGCTCCACTCCCGGGGCAGCGTCTGCTCCTCGGCGCCGACCTCGGTCATGCGGCCGAGCAGGTCCACCGGGCTCTCGTTGAACCGGAAGTTGTTGACCTCGCCCACGATCTCGCCGTGCTCCACGAGGTACACCCCGTCCCGGGTCAGCCCGGTGAGCAGCAGCGACTGCGGGTCCACCTCGCGGATGTACCACAGGCAGGTGAGCAGCAGCCCCCGCTCGGTGCCCGCCACCATCTCCTCGGGCGTGCGCCCGCCCGCGGGCCCCTTCATGATCAGGTTGTCGATCTGCGGGGTGACCGGCAGCCCGGTCAGCTCGGCGGAGTGGCGGGTCTGTATCAGCGACGTCAGCGTGCCGTCCTTGATCCAGTCGGTGGCCGTCAGCGGCAGCCCGTTGTCGAACACCGACTGCTCGCGCCCGCTGGTGTGCGCGATCACGAACGGCGCGCTCTCGATGCCCGGCGCCGCCGGGTCGCTGTACAGCCGGACCGGCGTGCCCGTCAGCGACTCCCCGACGCGGGTGCCGCCGTCCGCCTTGGAGAACACCGTGCGGCCGTCCGCGGCGTCGCGGGCCCCCGACGACCAGTACAGGTAGATCATCAGGTCGCCCACCGCCGACGGCGGGATCACCGTCTCGTACCGCCCGGGCGGCAGGTCCAGCCGCCGCTTGGCCCAGTCGAGCCGGCGGGCCAGCGTGGCGTCCAGCGCGGCGACGTCCACGTCGGTGAAGTCGCGGGTCGCCACCCCGGTCCACGCCGAGCGGGACATGTCCGGCGACTTGGCGTTCAGCTCGAACCGCCCGGTCGGCTGGTCGTGCCGCACCCGCAGCCCCGTCGAGGAGCCGGCGAACGTCGTGGTGAGCAGGTGCTCGGCGAACCCGTACAGCTTGCGCCCCGCGCTCTCGGCCCCGCCGAACACCTCGCCGAGCGCCGGGGCGAACGACCGGAACACCCCGATGGACGTCGGCTCGGCCGGCTGGTCCCAGTCGGGCGACCGGTCTCCCGGCACCAGCGCGCGGGCGTCCTCCGACGGCGGCGCCTCGTGCGAGGCGAGGTCGGCGGCCGTCACCACGTCGGCGAGCTGGTCGGGCCGTACCGCCGAGCGTGACACCACGCCGACGCCCTGCCCGGTCACCGAGATCACCGTGAGCCTGGACGAACGGCTCACGCCGTTGGTGGTCAGGGTGTTCCCGGCGAAGCGGAGGTTCGCGGTGGACCCCTCGTCGACGATCACGACGCAGTCGTCGGCCTTGCTGAGCTCAAGGGCCCGCTCGACGGTCTCCTGAGGAGTCACTTTCCACCCTCCTGAACGGTGTTGAGCACCTTGACCCCGCGGAACAGCGCCGACGGGGAGCCGTGGCTGACCGGCGCGATCTGCCCCGGCTGTCCCTTGCCGCAGTTGAACGCCCCGCCGAGGTAGTACGTCTGCGGGCCGCCGACGGCCTCCAGCGACCGCCAGAAGTCGGTGGTGGTCGCCTGGTAGGCGACGTCGCGCAACTGCCCGGTGAGGCGCCCGTTCTCGATCAGATAGAACCGCTGGGCGGTGAACTGGAAGTTGTACCGCTGCATGTCGATGGACCAGGACTTGTCGCCCATGACGGAGATGCCGCGCTCCACCCGCCCGATCAGCTCGTCGGTGCTCGGGCCGTCGAGCGCGGGCGTCAGCGAGACGTTGGCCATGCGCTGCAGCGGCACGTGCCCGGGGGAGTCGGCGAACGCGCACCCGTTGGACGGGCCGAGCCCCATCAGCAGTGCCATGCGCCGGTCGAGCTGGTAGCCCACCAGCCGTCCCTCGCGCACGATGTCGAACTGCCGGGTGGCCACGCCCTCGTCGTCGTAGCCGACCGACGCGAGGCCGTGCTCGGCGGTGCGGTCGCCGGTGACGTTCATGATCGGCGAGCCGTACTCCAGCACCCCGAGCTTGTCGAACGTCGCGAAGCTGGTGCCCGCGTACGCCGCCTCGTAGCCGAGCGCGCGGTCCAGCTCGGTGGCGTGCCCGATGGACTCGTGGATGGTGAGCCACAGGTTGGACGGGTGGATCACCAGGTCGTACTTGCCCGCCACCACCGAGGGCGCCTTGAGCTTCTCCTCGAGCAGCTCGGGCAGCACCGCCACCTCGGACACGAAGTCCCACCCGGTGCCGGTGAGGTACTCGTAGCCGCGCCCGGCGGGCGGCCCCAGGGTGCGCATGTCGTCGAAGCGCCCGTCCGCCGCGCGCATCGCCGTCAGCACCGGGTGGACGCGCACCCGCTGCTGCGTGGCGTCGGTGCCCGCGGTGTCGGCGTAGAACTTCTGCTCCTTGACCTGCATGAGGGACGCCGACACGTGGTCGACCCGCGGGTCCTTCAGCAGCCCGGCCGACCAGTCGGCGAGCAGCGAGGTCTTCTCCCTGAGCGGCACCTCGAACGGGTCGATCTCGTAGGAGGACACCCACGTGACGCCCGCGTGCACCGGCTCGGGGGCCAGCTCCACCGGCTCACGGTTGATGGGGGCCGCGACCTTGGCCACCTCGATCGCCTCCTCGGCGACGGCGGCGGCGGCCTCGGGGGTCAGCTCGATGCCGGCGGCGAACCCCCAGGTGCCGTCCCTGATGACGCGCACGGCGTACCCGAGGTCGTCGGCGTCCAGCGACCCTTCCAGCCGCGCGTCGAACAGGCTGAGGGTCTCGCCGCGCACCCGTTCCAGGCGGAAGTCGGCGTGCTCGGCGCCCAGGTCACGGGCCCGCTGCAGCGCGGCGTCGGCGAGTTCCCGCAGCGGAAGGGCGAGGAAGTCCGGATCGATCTGGCGCATGTCCACGATCCTAGCCCTGTGATCTTGTACGGCGCGGATAAGGGTTTACCTGCCAGTAGGGGATAGCGTCGGTGGCATGGCTCGATCAGTACTCGTAACCGGTGGCAACCGCGGCATCGGCCTCTCGATCGCCCGCGAACTGGCCGCGGCCGGCGACGCCGTGGCCGTCACCTACCGCTCGGGGGAGCCCCCCGAGGGCCTCTTCGGGGTCAAGTGCGACGTCACCAGCTCCGAGGACGTCGACGTCGCGTTCGCCAAGGCCGAGGCCGAGCACGGCCCCGTCGAGGTCGTCGTCGCCAACGCGGGCGTCACCAGGGACACCCTCCTGCCGCTCATGAAGGAAGAGACCTTCACCGACGTCATCGACACCAACCTCACCGGCTCCTACCGCGTGGCCAAGCGTGCGTGCCGCGGCATGCTGCGCATGCGGCGCGGGCGCATCATCCTGATCTCCTCGGTGGTCGCGCTGTCCGGCCAGGCCGGGCAGAGCAACTACGCCGCGTCCAAGGCCGGCATGATCGGTTTCGCCCGGTCCCTGGCCCGCGAGTTCGGCTCCCGCGGCATCACGGTCAACGTGGTCGCCCCCGGCTTCGTCGAGACCGACATGACGTCGGCGCTGGAGCCGGAGCAGCAGCAGGCGATACTCAAGAACGTCCCGCTCGGCCGGGCCGCCACAGCGGCCGACATCGCGCGGGTGGTCAAGTTCCTGGCGAGCGACGACGCCGCGTACGTCACCGGGGCGGTCATCCCGGTGGACGGCGGCCTTGGGATGGGGCACTGAAAATGGGGATCCTGGACGGCAAGCGCATCCTGGTCAGCGGCGTGCTGACCGACGCCTCGATCGCGTTCTCCGTGGCCAAGCTGGCCCAGCAGGAGGGCGCCCGGGTCGTGCTGACCGGGTTCGGCCGGCTCAGCCTGGTCGAGCGGGTCGCGCAGCGGCTGCCCGAGCCGCCGCCGGTGATCGAGCTGGACGTGCAGAACACCGACCACCTCGACACGCTGGCCGACCGGGTCGGCGAGCACCTCGACGGGCTGGACGGCGTGCTCCACTCCATCGGCTTCGCCCCGCAGACCGCGCTCGGCGGCAACTTCCTCAACACCACCTGGGAGGACGTCGCCACCGCCGTCCACGTGTCCACCTTCTCGTTCAAGTCGCTGGCGGTGGCCTGCCTGCCCCTGATGAAGGAGGGCGGCTCGGTCGTCGGCCTCGACTTCGACGCCACCAAGGCGTGGCCGGTGTACGACTGGATGGGCGTGGCGAAGGCCGGCCTCGAGTCCTGCTCGCGCTACCTCGCCCGCGACCTCGGCAAGCACGGCATCCGGGTGAACCTCGTGGCCGCCGGTCCGCTGCGCACCCTGGCGGCGCGCAGCATCCCCGGCTTCGCCGAGTTCGAGGACACCTGGCCCGCCAAGGCCCCCATGGGCTGGGACCTCACCGACACCCTGCCCACCGCCAAGGCCTGCGTCGCCCTGCTGTCCGACTGGTTCCCCGCCACCACCGGCGAGATCATCCACGTCGACGGCGGCGTCCACGCCATGGGCGGCTGACAGCCGCTCCCCGCGACCCCGGCCTCCTGGATCCCCTGGGCCCCGGCGGCACCCGCCCCTGTTCCCCGGTTGCTCTCCGCGGCCGGGGCGGTGGGCGGCCCCCGGCGTCGCGGATCCCGGCGCCTCTCGCCCCCGGCGACCCCCAGTTCCCGCGACCGGGGGCGGCCGGCGGGCGGGTCAGGCGAGGCGGTGCCGTCCCGTGTCGGGGCGGTGGAGGCCCTGCAGGGGGATGGTCGCCGCCGCCTCGGCGCCGCGGCGGGCCTGGCGGGTGTGGACGACGCGGGCCGCGATGATCGCGGACGCGAGCAGGATCGCGGTGAGCACGGTGCCCGCGGCGTCGTCGGACCTGGTCGGCACCACCACCTTCCCCGCGGCCAGCGGGTCGGCCAGTTCCGGCAGCGGCTGGCCCGGCCACAGCGGGGCGAGCGGCTGGGCGTCGATGTCGGCGGCGTGGCGCGGCGCTTCCGCCGAGAAGGCGCGCTCCAGCCTGCCGTCGCGGTCGCCTCCGGGAGGCGCGGGGAGGCCGGGGGCCGGCGTGGCCTCCGGTGTGGCGGGCGGCGAGCTCTCGCGTCCCCCTGACGGCGTGGCGCGCGGCCGCGCGGTGGGGGCCGGTGTGGAACGGTCCCGTCCGGCGGGTGGCGAGGGGGCCGGGGTGTCCGTGGTCTCGTCGCAGCCGAGCAGCGGCAGGCAGCCGGTCGGCAGGTCGAGCAGGTCGTCGCCCGGATCGGCGTCGTCCTCGGGCAGGGGATCGGCCTGGTGGTCGGTGCGGTCGTCCGGGTCGGAGCCGGTGTCCGGCGGGCCGGATGGCTCGCCCCGGTTCCCCGGGGGTGAGGAGTCGCCGTGCGGGTTCCCCTTCTCCTTCTGCTCGGGCTTGGCGGAGGGTTTGCCGCCGAGCACGTCGTCGGCGGACTGGCGCAGGCCGCCCAGCACGCGGTCGGCGTCCTCCACGAGGTCGCCCACCGTGCCGATCGGGTCGAGCAACCCGCCGCCGGGCCCGGCCGCCGGGGCAGGGTCGCATCGCCCCTCGCCGGGCGCGAGCCACTCGCAGCCCGCCACCCGCGGGGCCGACGCGAACGCGGGCGCCGTCACCAGCAGCGCCGCCCCACCGCTCAGAGCCAGCGTCAGCGCTCCCGCCGAGAGGACGGTCGTGCCCTTGCGCATCGTTCCCCTCCATCGTTTCCACGTATCCCGGAAGGCGCGGGCTCCCCTCTCGAGCCTCCCATAACAATCGTGTGGCACAGCGCCGGTCATTCTCTGAAAAAGAGCGATTCGGTACCGACTAGTGATACGCGAGTGAGTTTCCTGTTCGGCCGCCGCCGGCATTCGCTGTGTCCCCCCAGGGAATATCCCCGCCGGCGCGCCGCCCACCTGCGGCCCGTATGGTACCCCGCCCCGGCGGCGAATGCCGCGCCGTGCCGCCGATAACCCCGCTTTCCGGTTTACCCGCGGCACGTTTCCCGCCCGGCCGGTTCAATCGGTGGCCGAGACGTCGTCCAGCGCCTCGCGGATCTCCATCGGCAGGGTCAGCTCCTCGGACTGCAGCACTCCCTTGAGCTGCGCGTGCGTGCGGGCCCCCACGATGGCCGCCGCCACCCCGGGCTGGTCGCGCACCCACGACAGGGCCACGGCCAGCGGGGACACCGCGAGCCCCTCGGCGGCCGTGGTGACCGACTCCACCACGCGCCGCGAGCGTTCGTCGAGGTAGGGCCGCACGAAGTCGGCGAAGTGCGGGGTGGCGGCCCGCGAGTCGGCCGGGATGCCCATGCGGTACTTGCCGGTCAGCACGCCCCGCCCGAGCGGCGACCAGGCCAGCACCCCGGCACCCACGTGCTCGGCGGCGGGCAGCACCTCGCGTTCGGCTTCCCTGGCCAGCAGGGAGTACTCCACCTGTGCCGACACGACGGGCGCCCGGCCGGGCACCGCGCGCTGCCACACCCCTGCGGCGGCGAGCTGCCAGGCCGAGTAGTTGCACACCCCCGCGTACACGGCGCGCCCCGAGGCGACGGCGGTGTCCACCGCGGCCAGCGTCTCCTCCAGCGGCACCTCGCAGTCGAACGCGTGGAGCTGCCACAGGTCGACCTCGTCCACGCCGAGGCGGTCAAGGGAGGCGTCCAGCGCCGAGATGAGGCTGCGGCGCGAGGCGTTGCGCGACCGCGGCCCGTGCGGGGTCAGCACGGCCTTGGTGGCGACGACGATCTGCGAGCGCGGCACCGAGTCGCGCAGCAGGCGGCCGAGCAGCCGCTCGGCGTCACCCCCCGCGTACACGTCGGCGGTGTCCACGAGCGTGCCCCCGGCGTCGGCGAACGCGACGAGCTGGGCGGCGGCCTCCTCCGCGGAGGTGTCCCGGCCCCAGGTCATGGTGCCCAGCCCCAGCCGGGACACCGACAGACCGCTACGCCCGACCAATCGCTGATCCATGATCCGGCCAGGTTACCGTGTCACCCCTCCACGCCTCCCGCCATGCCACCGTATGGGTCTGACCGCAGCTCAGCGTTCACCGCGGTGATCCAGCCCGGCACCATGCCGGCGGTGCTCCTCTGCTTCCGGCGCGACATCACCCGTGTCTTCCGGACGTGGCTGCGCAGCCTGTGGACCCCGGCGCTGCGCGCGGAAGCCGGACGCCCGCATGGGGTGGTACATCGGCCTCGGCACGATCCCCCTCGCCGTCCTCGGCCTGGTGTTCCAGGGCCCCATCGAGGGGCCGGCCCGCGACCTGTGGCTGAACGCCACCGTGCTGATCGTGTTCGGCCTGGTGCTGCTGCTCGCCGAGCAGGTGGGACGGCAGCGCGCCACCCTCGGCGACCTGACCATGCGCGACGGCCTGGTCATCGGCGGCCTCCAGGCGCTCGCCCTGGTGCCAGGCGCCTCCCGCTCGGGCTCCACCGTCACCGGCGGCCTGTTCCTCGGCTTCACCCGCGAGGCCGCCGCCCGCTACTCGTTCCCGCTGACCCTGCTGTCCCTCGGGGTGATCACAGCCCAATAAGCTTGCGTTGTGACCACATTGCTCCTGGTGCGCCATGGCCTGACCGAGATGACCGGCCAGGCGCTCGCAGGCTGGACCCCGGGCGTCCATCTCAGTGAGCCGGGCCGCGCCCAGGCCGAGGCCCTGGCCGCCCGGCTGGCTCCGCTGACGCTCGACGCCGTGGTCTCCAGCCCCCTGGAGCGCTGCCAGGAGACCGCGGGCGCCGTGCTGGCCGGCCGCGACGGGCTGTCGCTGGAGACCGACGAACGTTTCGGCGAGTGCGGGTACGGCGAGTGGACCGGCCGCACGCTGAAGGAGCTGTCCGAGGAGCCCATGTGGCGGGTCGTGCAGTACCACCCGAGCGCGGCCGTCTTCCCCGGCGGCGAGTCCCTGGCCGGGGTGCAGCGCCGCGCCGTCGCCGCGGTGCGCCACTGGAACGCCAAGCTCGGTGAGAAGGCGACCTACCTGGTGTGCAGCCACGGCGACGTCATCAAGGCGATCGTCGCGGACGCGCTCGGCGCCCACCTGGACCAGTTCCAGCGCGTCACCGCGGACCCCGCGTCGCTCACCGTGATCCGCTACACCGCGCTGAGACCGTTCGTACTCAGAGTGAACGATGTGGGCGGCGGGGTGGAGAATCTTCTCCCCCCACCCCAGGAACCCGAGGGTTCGGACGGGGCCGGCGGGGGAGAAAACCCATCCGAGAGCGACGCCGCTGTCGGCGGCGGAGCCGGGACCACGTAAGGTCGGGCTATGCCGGTCTTCGACTACGATCCGCCAGAGAGGTTCGTGGCCGGTGCCGTAGGGCAACCGGGATCACGCACCTTCTTTCTGCAAGCGCGCGGTCAAGGGCGGATCACGACCGTGGGTCTGGAGAAGTTCCAGGTCGCGGTCCTGGCCGATCGGCTGGACGAGTTGCTCGACGAAGTGCTGCGCCGCAGCGGCGGCACCGCCCCCGTCCCCGCCATGGCCCCCGCCGAGCTCGCCGACCGCGCCCCCCTCGAACAGCCGCTGGACGAGGACTTCCGTGTGGGCACCATGGCCCTCGCGTGGGACCCGGAGAGCGCCCAGGTGGTCATCGAGGCCCAGGAGCTGACCGGCGACGAGGACGCCGAGGAGGAGGAGGTCCCCGCCGACCGGCCCGACTCCGCCGTCCTGCGGGTGCACATCAGCGCGGCGGCCGCCCGGGCCTTCACCCAGCGCGCCCTGGAGATCGTCGCCGCCGGCCGCCCGCCCTGCCCTCTGTGCGGTCAGCCGCTCGACGCCGAGGGGCACATCTGCGTCCGGCTCAACGGCCACCGGGGGGACCGTAGGTGAGTGCAGAGAGCGACCCCCGGCTCAGCAGCATTCCCGGTTCTTCGGGACTCGACGACGCCACCGCCCTGCGCCTGCTGCGCGAGGGCACGCTCGAGGTCGCGGGCCGTCTCGTCGAGGCGACCAACATGACGCTCTACTGCACCATCCGCCTGGACGGCGTCACCGCCGAATGCGTGTACAAGCCGGTCCGCGGCGAACGCCCGCTGTGGGACTTCCCCGACGGCACGCTCGCCGCCCGCGAGGTCGCCGCGTTCGAGGTGTCCGCGGCCACCGGGTGGCGCATCGTGCCGCCCAGCGTCTACCGCGACGGCCCGCTCGGCCCCGGCATGTGCCAGCTCTGGATCGACACCGACCCCGAGGTCGACCTGATGGCGCTGATCCGCAGCCGGGACCCGTCGCTGCGCCGCATGGCCATCTTCGACGCCGTCGTCAACAACGCCGACCGCAAGGGCGGCCACCTGCTGCCGCTGCAGGACGGCCACATCTACGGCGTCGACCACGGGGTGTGCTTCTCCCCGGAGGACAAGCTGCGTACCGTGTTGTGGCAGTGGCGCGGCAAGCCGCTGCCCCGCGAGGCGCTGAACGTGCTGGCCCGCCTGGAACGTGAGATCGAGCGCGGCAGGCTCGGCCGCCGGCTGCGCGAGCTGCTCACCCTGACCGAGGTCGAGGCGACCTGGGAGCGCGTGCGGCGCCTGCTCAGCACCGGCATCCACCCCTACCCGTCCGACGACTGGCCGGCCATCCCCTGGCCCCCCATCTGAGCCGCGACGGTTCCGCGAGCAAGAGAGAAGTACGCACGTGTGCACGGTCATCGCCGGGGTCGAGCCCGGCGCGGGTACGCCGGTGGTGCTCGCCGGTGTACGGGACGAGCTCGCCGACCGCCCCTGGCGCGGCCCGGCGGCGCACTGGCCGCGGTTCCCCGGCCTCGTCGGCGGGCTGGACCTCCAGGGCGGCGGCACGTGGCTGGCGGCCGACCCCGCCGTCCCCCGGGTCGCGGCGCTGCTCAACGGCGTCGGCCGGCCGGCGCCCCCCGCGATCCGCAGGTCCCGCGGCGACCTGCCGCTGCGAGCGGCGGCCCACGGCGGGCCACCCGGCGGCGACCTGACGGTCTACGACCCGTTCCACCTGATGGTCGCCGAGCTCGGCGGGGTGCGCATGTGGCACTGGGACGGGGAACACCTCACCGAGGACAAGCTCCCGGCGGGCCTGCACGTCGTGGTCAACGACGGCCTGGTCACCGGGGACACCGACCTCAAGGCCAGGTGGTTCGCCCCACGTTTCGCCGCCGCCCCCCGCCCGTCCGCCACCGACCCCGGCGACACGTCATGGACGGCCTGGCGGGAACTCGCCTCAGGCGCCGGCCTGCCCGTCACCGACCCACGGGCCCTGGTGGTACGGCGCCAACTCGACGACGGCCGCGTATGGGGCACCTCCTCGCTCACCCTGGTCGCCCTCAGCGACACAGGCCTACGCTACGACTTCAACCCCCGCCCCCCCGACCCGTCCACCTGGACAACCGTGCACCCCCCACCCCACAGCACCCACTGAACCACCACAAGAAGCTGCCGACGTCCCGGCACCACCCCACGCCACCCCCACGACGCCCTCTCCCGTGCGCGTCTCCCGGGCTGCCCATCCCGCGCGCCACTTCAGGGTGGCCGGGCCGGTGCGCCGCTTTGGGGCGACCTGCCCCGCGCGCTGCCTTCGCGTGGCCGGGCCGGTGCGCTGCTCTGGGGTGGCCCGTCCCGCATGCCGCTTTCGGGTGGTCGGCCCGGTGCACCGCTCTGGGGCGGCCCGGCCCGCGCGCTGCCGGGTGGGGCCGGTGCGCTCCTTTCGGGTGGCCTCGTTCCGCGCGCCGCTTCGGACGGCCGGGCGGGTGCACCGCTCCGGGGTGGCCCCTCCCGCACGCTGCTTTCGGGTGGCGGGGCCGGTGCGCCGCTTTGGGGCGGCCCGGCCGGACGCGTTGCCTCGGGGCCGGCCGGTCGTGCCGTCCGCCCGTCCGGGCCTTGGCGGCGGACGCCGTCTTGCCTGGTGGCCGGCCCGCGGTGTCTCCCTCGGGAGGTCAGCAGCGCACGCCGCCCCAGATGATGGTGACCGTGCGGCTGCCGCCGTTGGAGGTGAACCGCACCTTGGACGTGCTGCAGTACGGTGTGCCGTACGCGGTGATGGTCGCCGAGCTGCCTGCGCGGATGCGTCCCCGGGTGCTGCTCAGCAGGGCGCCCTCGCTGATCGTGGCGCGCCAGCTCACCGCGCCGCCCGGGGCCCGCAGCTTGATGTTGACGGCGAAGTCGTAGTCGGACTTCACGCGCACCTGGGCCGGGCTCACCACCAGGACGGGTGCCGGCTCGTGCGCGGTGGCCGCCGGGGGGGCCGGCACCGGCTTCTCGGTCTTCTTCGGCTTCTCGCGTGTCGGCGAGGGCACCGGTGTCGGGTCGACGGTCGCGCCGGGCGGCGGCGGGGGGCTCTCCGGTGCGGCCGGCGGCGTCACCGGCTCCTCGGGGGTCACCGCCGCGCCGGGGATGCGCGCTGGGGGCGGGTCGCCGGGTGAGGCGACCAGCGCGACCACCACCGTGACGGCCAGCGCCAGCGCCGCCCCGGCGATGATGTACGCGCGGTCCCGGTGTCCCCGCCCGTGCCTGCCGCTCACCGGTGTCTCCGGCGGCGGCTCCTGCGGGCCCGGTGCCAGAGGCACCGCGGCGAGCGCCACCGGCACCGCGGCGGCGGATGCCGCGCGGCCCGATGTGCCGCCGGCCGCCCCTGGGCGGCCGGCGCTGCCGGGCGTCCCCGGACCGGCCGTGGTGCGAGGCGCCCCCAGGCGGCCCCCGGCGCCGGGTGCCCCCGGGCCGCCCGCGGTGCCGGGCGCCGACAGGCTCCCCGCAGCGCCGGGGGTTCCCGAGCCGGTCATGATGCGGGGCGCCCCCGTGTGGCCCGCGGTGCCGGCTGTCCCGCTGTGGCCGGTGGTGCCGGTGGTGCCGGTGGTCCCGGTGTGGCCGGTGGTGCCGGTGGCCCCGGTGTGGCCCGCGGTGCCGGCCGTCCCGCTGTGGCCGGCGGTGCCGGCCGTCCCGCTGTGGCCGGCGGTGCCGGCCGTCCCGCTGTGGCCGGCGGTGCCGGCCGTCCCGGTCTGGCCGGTGGTGCCGGTCGTCCCCCTGCGGCCCGCGGTGCCGGGCGTCCCGGGGCGAGCGGGTATGCCGGATGACGCCGGACCGCCCGGTGCCGGGGCTCGACGGCCTGGTGTGGCTGGTGGTGCGGCATGACTCGATGTGACGGGTGGTGCGGGGACGCCCGGTACGGCGGGCGGGGGCGCCGGGGTGCCCGGTGGTGATGTACGGCCCAGGAAGGCGGGTGGTGGGGTGCGGTTGGGCGGG